>JAURDB010000172.1 GCA_030828175.1 Flavobacteriales bacterium | reverse complement strand
GTGGGCTTCCAGGTCCTCTTCCAATTGGCCTTCATCAAGGCCCTCGCCCTCTTTCTCACCGAGGCCGAATGGGGCGTAATCGGCATTGCGCTCGGCATCATCGGCATCATCGAGATTTTTGCCCAATTGGGGGTTGGGCCTTCGCTCATCCAGCGCAAGGACCTCTTGCCTGAGCAAATTTCGTCGGCCTTCTGGGTCTCGCTGCTCCTGGGCCTCTTGTTCGGAGCGACGACCTATGCCACCGCCCCCGGCATTGCCCATTTCTACCACAGGGAAGAGCTGATTCCGCTGTTGCGCTTCATCGCTTTGAGCTTTCCGCTGGCTGGAATGGCGCTGGTGCCACGGGCCATCCTGATTCGGCGGATGGATTTCCGCCATCTTTTCTGGTCCTCCTTGATTGCGATGCCCATTGGCAATGGCCTCATCGGAATCCTCGCCGCTTACAACGGATGGGGCGTTTATGCCTATGCCAGCGCTCTGCTGGCACAAAACGCCCTGCTCGGTGCCAACTATTGGATGCGAGCGGGAATCCGGCCCGGTCCTCCCGCATTGGCCCCTGCCCGCCCCCTCTTCCGCTATGGCGCATCGAGCACCGTATTCAACTTCCTGAATTACGCCGCCTCCCGGTTGGACGTGTTGGTGCTGGGGCGCTTCCTGCCCGAAAGCCGCAACGCCGATCAGGGCATCTACGACCGGTCCAACTACCTGATGACCTTGCCGATTACCCTGCTGGGAAAATTGTCCGACAGCGTGCTGTTCAGCAGCATGAGTGAGGCGCAGGAAACCCGTGATCGTCTGAGGGGCATCTTCATGGGAGGTCTTTACTTCACCGCTTGTCTCGTGGTCCCCGGTGTGGTTCTGCTCGAGGTGTTCGCCAGGGAATTCGTGCTGGCACTGCTGGACGAAAAACTGCTGCCGGTCGTTCCCATCGTTCGCATCCTTTACGTCGCGGTGTTCCTGCGCAGCTGGATCAAGGTCTGCGACGCCACCGTCCGCGCCATGGACATGATCACTCCCGCCTCCATCATCAAGGCCGCGTTTTGCGCCGGACTGTGCTTTTCGGCCTATCTCGGCTACCACCATGGTTTCGAAATGCTCGCCTGGGGTGTGGTGGTCTCCACCTTCCTGCAGGCGCTCGCCATGCTCATCCTGTGCAAGGGCCGATTGGAAATCGGATGGGGGGAACTCATGCGTTCCGCGGGGCCCGGTCTGTTGCTCGGGGTGGTATGCCTTGTATCGGTATCGCCCGTGGCGCTCGGAATGCAGGCCCATTGGCTGCTCCGCCTCTCAACGGGCATCGGCTGTGCCGTGCTCGGCACCTTGGGCTGGGCGTGGTTCTTTCCTGCGTCACTGCGCCATGGACCGAATGACATCCTCGCTCAGTTGGCCGGACGCATTCCCCTCGCGGCGCTCAAACAGCGCTGGGAGAATGTGGATGAGAAACGCTCCTGAGCCGGTGTTACTTTTGCCGGCCCATGTTGGAGGCATCATCCCCTTTCCCTGTATTTGCTTGGATTGCACTGTCCATCGCATGTACCATGGCACCCTGCGCGTCGGGACAAGGTCTGTTCCGGACTGACAGCCTCCATTTGGATCTCCAATGGCAAGCCATGTCCGATTCCCTGCTGCCTGGTTTGGAAATCGAAATGGAAGCAGGGGGGCGCATATTCCACCCTTCTGACAGCACCCGCCTCACCCTGCTCAAAGGGTCCAGAATTTCAGCGTGGGCGCAATTCAGCGGAGGCCGGGTTCAGTTTAGCCATTCGCTGCCGCGCTTCCAAGACACGGTTGCCTGCGCCCTCTGGTGCGATACGCTGGGCAGCGTATTGTTGATGGATGACGATACCCTTCGCTTTCCATGGCGTTCACAAAGTGCAGGCTGCTTCCCCGCTGCACACGATCACGAACTCAACCGGATTTTGCGGAACGCCATGGCAGAGCCCTTTGAATCGAAGCGCTTGGCCCAGCTGCAACCTTGGATAGCGGAAAAATGCCTGACCCCGGAGCAGCTTCGCCTGTGTGCGGCCACTTTTGATGACGAAGAGCGCAAGCTTCAGTTGCTGCAGGACGCATCCTGCACTGCCCCATCCCGTCTGCATGAGCTCGGAGCCGTCTTTTCCTCCGAACGTTATCGCAACCGCTTCCTGGAGTGGATACAATCCCGCCGTTGATTCTCACCGTGTTTTTCCTGTGGGTAACTCCACCTTTGTGGAAGATGAACGGAACGGTCCTTCCGGTTGTTTTGAATCCGAATACCCAAGATGATGTCCACCACCACCCACGCC
>JAURDB010000171.1 GCA_030828175.1 Flavobacteriales bacterium | reverse complement strand
ATTGTCGTCGATGTCGGTTGGGGCGTCCGTGGCATTGCCGAAATCGGTCAACAGGAGAAGGAGGTCCGACGTGGAAACCAGCCCATCGCCATTGATGTCGACACCATCCGGACAGAGGGGGAATGGGAAGCACTGGTCTGAAATTCCGGCTTCGGCGCACAGGCCCGTGGCCACGAAATAGGTGTCGTCTTCAATCCCCGGTCCGTTGAAGACCCGCAACTCCACATTCAATCGGATCCACAGTTGGCCGATGTTTCCCAGTGTGGTGAATTGACCCAGCAGCTTTTCACCGCCCCAGGTCGGCAGGGGGTCATCTTCGTTCAGGTATCGAAACCAACCATCTCCCACTTCATTGTTCAGGACCAAGTCCCCGTTGTAGAAATGGGCATTGAAGTCCAGGTTGGGATGAACTATGGCTACAGTGCCGTTTGACCCGGCGGACTCCTCTTGGGCGGGATCGAGGTCGAGCGCCCACCATGAGGCATGGGCCATCGTGGGATAGATGGGATACAAGGCGGTACTGGTCACGTCCTCTGCGAAAGGGGGCTCAGCATTGCCCATCCAAAAGGATTCAAACAATCCGTCCCAGGCCTCCACAGTCAACGGGTCGTTCGCGTCGCCCCACACGGCGGAGACGGCGACATTGGACAGATTGGTGGACAGGATCAATTGATAGGTGACGGCTCCAGCCGGAATGGTGTCAGGGGCGGTGGGGAACACCGGACTGCCCATCAGGCTGTCCTCGAAGGTGTGGATGGCTTGGAGGTACAGGTCCACGATGAGATCGTCGGATTCCTGAACCTCGGTGATGGGACAGGTGAGGCCTTGGTGCCGGTTCCAGATGCGGATGTCCTCGAAATCTTCGAATCCGTTGCCGTTGAAATCAGTGTCGGGGTCGCCGGGATCTCCGAACGTCCCCATCATCATGAAGTAATCTTCCGGCCCGATGAAGCCGTCCCCGCTCAGGTCATAGGGGCAATCGTCTTGGCCAGCCATGTCGCTGACCGAGGCCATGACCAGCATGAAGAACACCACGCTTTTTACAAAGTGGGCTGGCTGTGGGTTGCAGAGACTCGTCATGGCGGTGGTGATGTCACTTAATTTGACGGTCTTTGCTTGCAATGGTTGCCTGTATTCAGCAGGTCCGCGCGATGAAGTTGGCGATCGGAACCGATTCCGAATGGGGCGGCGCTTACCCCAGGAGGACGACCGCGATGCGGTCGCAGTCCCCGCCGATGGGTGGCGCGAACGCGGAGATGTTCCGCGACGCATGGCTGAAGGCCTAATCGTCCAAACAGAACGACCGAATCCAAGAAGCGAGCAGGCGCTGACTCGGGGCGTAGTAGTCCCGGGCCGAGCGCCTGTGCTGTTCGCAGTAGGCCAACAACTCTGTGGCCTCCGCAACGGTGGTGTCTGGATGCCATGCTTGCATCCGAATGGTGTCTTGGGTCTCTCCGTCAAGGAGAGTGTCTTCAACGGCACGAACGAGGGCTTTCCGGAGGTAATCCGGTGCGAGCTCCAGATCGTCGGCGAAGAAGTCGATGTCCTCGCTCACCGGTCGATGTGTGCCTCCTCCACCTCGGAGTACACACCGTGCTCGTACAACCCGCAGAGCATGAGGACCGACCGCGACTTGGCCCTCTTCTCGGCCATCTCGAGGAAGTAAGGGCTCCGGCAGTTGTCTGGCGACGCGGAACCGAACGTCGTCACGCTCTTGCCTTGTGGGCTTGATGCCGTCGCTTTCACGGCGGCGTAGTCCCTGGCGCAAGCCTCCACGGTGTAGTCCACCTGGATTTCTGCCCGCGCCATGATTTTCTCCACGCCCTGGCGCTTGATGATGACGAAGTGCTGGTGCCTGAAGATGTCGTCGACCGAGAGGTCGTACTTGTTGAAGAGGCCGTTCATGAACGCCTTCTCCTCTTGGGTTAGTTGTGCCATATCGTGTGTGGTATTTCGTGTTTTGCGAGGAGATCCAAGGCGAGTCCGAGGCACTCCTTCAAGCGGGTGTTCTCTTCCGTGATGTGGTCGACGTTGGCTGCGATGCGGCCGAGCTTCTCTGCGTCTTCCAACACACGAAGCCGGTGTTCGGACAGCTCGTTGGTCAGGCGCGTGAACTCGTTCTCGCACTCGTGCAGCAACAGGGTGACCTGGCTCAACGTGTCCCGGAGCTTCTCCCAGTTCTTGCGCTTCTCCTCGGTCATGTCCAAATCCTCGAAGTCGAGGTGCCAGCTGATGAGCTCAAGCTGAATGCCGAGGTAGTTCCGAATCATGAGCCGTTCCAGATGGTTGAGCGTCATCACAAGAAGATGCAGCAGTCGGG
>JAURDB010000170.1 GCA_030828175.1 Flavobacteriales bacterium | reverse complement strand
CCAGCACCTTGATGTCGGTCCGCTCGCGCGGTGGCACGTAACCGCTGTCGGCCATGGCGGCGCAGGCGACTTTGGCCCGGGCCGTGAGCCGTGAGCGGTCGAGCTCCACCTCGTCGATGCCGGGGCGCAGGTAGCCGAGGTCAAAGGCCTCATGGGCACTGGTGGCCACCTTGGCCTGGCCCACGGTGAGGAAGCGCTCGCGCAACACCTCGAGGCGGATGCCGCCGTCGGTGTACTCATCGCTCGCCCGCACGGCGAACTCCTTGGTGCCGGCACCGCCTGGAATCAGGCCGACGCCGAATTCCACGAGGCCCATGTAGGTCTCGGCGTGGGCGATCACCTTGTCGGCGTGCATGGACAATTCGCAAGCGCCGCCCAGCGTCATCTGGTGGGTCGCCACCACGACCGGAATGCGGGAGTAGCGCGCCCGCATGACCGTGTTCTGGAACATGCGCACCGCGTAGTCGAGCTCGTCGTATTCCTGTTCCACGGCGAGCATGAAGACCATGCCCACGTTGGCGCCGGCGGAGAAGTTGCCGCCTTCGTTGGAAATGACCACCCCGCGCCATGGCGTGGAGGCGTCTTCTGCGATGTCAAAGGCGTGGTTCAATCCCTGCAGGATCTCCGCGCCAATCGTATTCATCTTGGTGTGGAAGCCGACGTTCAAGATGCCGTCGCCGAGGTCGTGGATGGTGACGCCGGCATTCTTCCAGACCACCTTGTCCTCGCCGAGGTAGGCGAGCTTGATGCGGCCTTCCTGGCCGGGCACCACCTCGTAGGCCTTCGTCCCGGGATTGTAGCAGGAGCGCACGCCATCCGAGACCGTGTAGAAGGTCTCGTGGCCGGCGGCGAGGAAGTCGTGCACCCACTGGGCGACCTCCTGGCCATGCGCTTTGCATTGCTCTACCGCCTTGGCCACGCCCACGGCGTCCATGGTCTCAAAGGCGCCCATCTCCCAGCCGAAGCCGGCGCGCAGGGCGTCGTCGATGCGGTAGGGCTCGTCGGCGATCTCCGGGATGCGGTGCGTCACGTAGGCAAACACGTCGCTGAACACGCGGCGATAGAACGTTCCGGCTTCGTCGCCGCCGTCATACAGGATGCGGGTCCTTGCGGCCAGGTCGTCCACCGCTTTGGCGGCATCGAGGGTGGCGTACTTGACCTTGGGCTTCGGACGGTATTCAAAGGTGTTCAGGTCGAAACCCAGAATCTCCTTCTTTCCGTCCACCTTGGTTTTCTTGTAGAAGCCCTGTCCGGATTTGCTGCCGAGGTGGCCGTTGTCCACCAAGTGCTGCACGTAGTCGGGCGTTTCGAATACGGCCTTGCGCTCGTCGCCGGGGCAGTTGTCCTTGACGCCGTTGGCCACGTGAACCAACGTATCGAGTCCCACCACATCGCAGGTGCGGAAGGTCGCGCTCTTGGGTCGGCCCATGGCCGGGCCGGTCAGCTTGTCCACTGCCTCGATGGTGAGGCCCATGTCCTTCACGGTGTGGAACAGCGCCTGGATGGCAAAGACGCCGACGCGGTTGGCGATGAAGGCCGGTGTGTCCTTGCACAGCACCGTGGTCTTGCCTAGTCGGTCCCGGCCGTAGGCCATGAAGTGGTTAATGAGCGCCGGATCGCTGCCTCCGTGGGGGATGATCTCCAGCAGGGCGAGGTAGCGCGGCGGGTTGAAGAAGTGGGTGCCACAAAGGCAGGCCTGGAAGTCTTCGCTGCGGCCCTCGGCGAGGTCGCCGATGGGAATGCCGGAGGTGTTGGACGTGATCGGAGTGCCGGGCTTGCGGTGCTGTTCGACCTGGTCGAAGATGATCCGCTTGATGTCCAGCCGCTCGACGACGACCTCGATGATCCAATCGCAGTCTGCGATTCGGGCCATGTCATCTTCGAAGTTGCCCGTGGTGATGCGGCTGGCAAAGGCCTTCCGATACAGCGGGCTCGGCTTGGATTTGATGCAGGCCTGGAGGTGGCCGTCGGCTGTGGCATTGCGCGGACCTTCCTTGGCGGGCAGGTCGAGCAACAGCACTTCGTGGCCGGTCTGGGCGAGGTGGCAGGCGATGGCGCTGCCCATCACGCCGGATCCGAGGACGGCGACGCGGTTGAAGCTATGGGGTAGGGTAGGTGTGGCCATGTTCAGGCGGCGTTGGAATCGGGTTGGGCGTCCACGGTCCCATTCGGAAAGTCATTCCTGGTAGGGTATTGGACGATGAGGTCGTTGAGATGCTGCAGGTCGTCCAGTAAACGAGCCGTGCGGTCGTTGCCCATGTGTTGGGCGATCCAGGCGTTGAATTTTCGGACAGCATTTCGCGCGCGGTCGCGCTCTTTTTTTCCGGCACTTGTGAGGTGGATTCGGACAATCCGTCGATCGCTGTCATCGGCCCGGCGTTCAATCATGCCCTGTGTTTCAAGGTTATTCAGCAAGCGTGATAGGGACGTTTTTTCCATGCCCATGCGCGGACCGAGTTGGGTGGATGGGGTTCCT
>JAURDB010000016.1 GCA_030828175.1 Flavobacteriales bacterium | reverse complement strand
TTGGACGAGCGGGTTGGGGAACAGCGCCGGTGCAGCCGCTTCCGCATCCTCGATACCGACGGCAGGGCCCTGGCCGAAGTAGACGTTGTCGAAGTAGTACGTGGTGCCGCCCGCGACGCCCTCGTCGCCGAAGCCGAAGAAGATGACGAGCAAGTGGTGCGGGAATCCCGTCTCGAGCTCCGGGGTGCCGGGCAGCTCGTTGCCGAAGTTGAATTCCAGCATCTCCCAGCCGGCCTGGCTCGTGTACTGGATGGTCTCCGTATAGAATGGGTTGCCTCCCGTCATTTCCGCCTTGAGCAGGATGGGAGTCCCTGCAGCCGGAGTCCAAACGCGGACGCTGACCGTCTGCTCCTCGTCGGTGAACGGCACCGGGTTGGCAAAGCCCTCGATGGTGCCGATCATGGTGCCGGCCCAGCCCACCGCGGTCGGCATCTTGACGACCTCCACGACGTGGTTGTCCGGGTTGGTCGGATCGACCACGACCTTCGAAGCAGCGCCCCAGAAGTCGTAGGTGGTCTGGTCCACGGTCTCGTCCTCAAACGTGCAGGGCAGATCGAGCTGGGCGAGGCCTCCGCTCGCGTCCACCTGCTCGATGTCGTCGAAGTAGAACGTGGACTGGTCCGACCCATCACCTGTGGCTTCGAAATCAAACATGAAGACCAGCTTGTCGAAGGTCATCGAAAGTGCATTGGTGAAGTTCCAATGCATCTCTTCCCAGCCGCCCTGGGTCGTGTTCCACTGATCGACCTCATAAGAGAGCTCTGGAGGCCCTTCCAGCTTGAGCTTGATGCGCACGCCTTGGCGCGGAGACCACACCTTCATGCGGATGGACGTCGCCTCGGAGAAATCGAGCGGCGCATCCAGCGTCAACAGCGAACCGGCCCAGACCGCACCGCCATTGCGGGTGATCTTGGCCACCGTGGCACTCTCGTTGCCGGTATCGGGACCGGGGTTGGCTACCACTTCGGCCATTCCACCATCGAAATCCGTGAAATCCGCCGTTGCTCCTGCTGACTCGAAGTCAAGCGGCAAGCTGACCTGGGCGTTCAAAACGGAAAAAATGGACATAAAAAAAGCCCCTGCAAGAAGGGCACCATGACGTTGAAGATGCATGTGTCGAAAGTACACCACAAATCACGGCTGGGCACCATAAGCCCCCACCCTGTCGTGCACATTGTCCCGGATATCGGACCAAAAGAGATTGAAATCGCCCACGTGCCAGTTGTCCCGATGCAGCCATTTGCCGACCAGGAACATATGGGGCTGGTCCACCCACAGCACGCCGTCCTCCGTGACCCGGGCGGTGATGCTGCCGGGGTTCTTGTTACGGAATGACTCCCGGACCGCGCCGCCATGCTCGTTCCGGGGATTGGTTCGATCTACTTCCACGGTCCACGAAATCGGATGAATGACACTGGGTGGAGAAGGCTTCTCGGTCTCGGACAGCCACGGCGGCAGGTATCCCGTGCCGTAGCTCATCCACGAGCAATAGCAGTGTTGGTCGGTGGCCGAAATGCAAGGGGAAATGGACCCGAAGTCCGTCGGGTAGACGTCCATACCCGGGATGTAAGCGGCCACAAGGCGGTCCGCCAAGGGCTTGCCATCGAAGAACTCCTGGAGCAGCCAGCGGGCATGCCAGCTGCCCTGGCTGTGGGCAGCAATCACCAACGGCCGGCCCTCGTCCCAGTGGTCCAGATAATGCTGGAAGGCGCTGCGGATGTCGCTGTAGGCGATCTGGAGGGCACCCAGACTCAAGCTGTCGCCCACCGAAAAAACGCGGATGTGGGCCTGCCGATAGCGCGGGGCGAAAACCCGGCCGGCACCGTTGAAGATGGAGGCCTGGTGGCGCACCGGCCAATGGTCCACTTCCGCGTTGAGCGGCATGCTGTCCAGGGAGGCATTCCAAGCAGCCCCTTGCTCAAAGATGGTCGGATGGAGGTAGAATACGTCGGCCGTGCCCGGTCCTGGCGACACCGGTCGCCCCTTGGGCAACAGATCTGCGGCGTCCTCCCGCCAGGGCAACGCGGCCCAAACGGCCTCATCACTGTAATTCGGCGCAGGGGGAATGGGCTCGAGCCGTTCAGCGACCCGCTCCACGTGCAGCGCGGTCTCCACAACCGACTCGTAACGCTTGCATCCGACCAAAACCGCTGCAGCAAAAAAAGCCACCAGAACCCGTGCTGTCATGATTCAAAATTGGCCCCGGACTGCACGAACCACCAAATCAAACAACAGGCACAGCAAACAAGCATTTGCCTGTATTTTCTCGCCTTGCTTGAAAACCACACTTTTCATTTCATGGGGTCCAATCGCTCCATACTGCTGTTCACAGCGGCCTTGGGCATGATCGCCGCAACGGGTTGCTCCATCCAAGGCACAACCTACTGGTTGTTCAAGCCACTCTGGCACCGAAATCCCGACCGTATGGTCGCCTTGACCGTTTCGTGCCCTGCGTCGGCAGAAACATCAAGCCATGGAGCCTCCAAGTACCTGAATCAAATGCAATCCGGCGACGCCGGGTCGCTCTTGGAAGCCGAGATTCGTAAGAGACCTGGGCCTTCTCGTCTGCAGCATCAAGGGGCGCAACATATCACTGGAAAGGTTGCTGAAGCGCGCAGCTGACAAGACGGTTTCACGGTACATGACCACTTGGAGGAAGCACCTCAGGAAAGAGGCGAGGCAACAACGAAAGGAATCCCGCGGTGAATGACAGCATTCAAAAAAGGCGGGCTTTGGAATCCCGCGTGCACCTGCTTCGGCAGTCCGCAGTTTTTCACCAACGCCGATTCTTGACAACCGCAAATTGAAAGCGCATTTTGACGCAATTCAGCCCTGCAACCACTCTAATTTGGGAGTCGTTCTGAATTGAGACAGGCCAACGTGAAGCGATGAGGATAGGAGTCATCAGAGAAGGAAAAACACCACCGGACCAGCGGGTCCCGCTCACACCTGAGCATTGCGCGGAAGTGCTGGCGCGCTTTCCCTACGTGGAATTGGTGGTGCAGCGCAGCGAGGTGCGGCGCATACACGACGCGGAGTACGAGGCCGCGGGAATCGAATTGGCCGACGACCTTTCCGATTGCGACGTGCTTTTTGGGGTCAAGGAAGTGCCCATTGACCAGCTCATTCCCGAAAAGACCTACTTCTTCTTCTCCCACACCTTCAAGCTGCAGCCCTATAATGCGAAGCTCTTGCGCGCCTGCATTGACAAGCGCATCCGGCTGATCGATTACGAGTTGCTCAAGCGACCGGGGGGGCGGCGCATCATCGGTTTCGGCCGTTTTGCAGGCATCGTCGGCACGTACAATGCGTTCCGGACATTCGGCGCCCATCACGGCACCTACAACCTGCCCCGCGCCATCGACTGTGAAGACCGTGCAGAGATGGAGTCCCACCTCACCAGGGTCCAGCTGAAACCCACTGCCAAAATTGCCCTCACCGGGCACGGCCGCGTGGGCAATGGAGCCCGAGAAATCCTCGAAGCCATGAAGATCCGGGAGGTACATCCTGTGGACTACCTGCGCGAAGATTTCGGTGAGCCCGTTTTCACCCACCTGGACCTGGCAGACTACAACCGCCGCAAATCCGACGGGGGGTTCGACTTCGACGAATTCTGCGCCGATCCGCTGGATTACGAGAGCACCTTCATGGCGTTTGCCCGCTCGACCGACCTGTTCATCGCCGGCCATTTCTGGGCCGAGGGATCGCCTTTCCTGTTTACCCGGGAGGACGTGCGCGATGAGGATTGGCGGATTTCCGTGGTGGCCGACATCAGTTGCGACATCGACGGCCCGGTGGCTTCCACAGTGGAGCCGAGCACCATCGCCGACCCCATGTACGGCTACGATCCCGTCGCAGAAAAAAGGGTGCCTTTCGGAACCGAAGGCAGCATCGGAGTGATGGCGGTGGACAACCTGCCCTGCGAACTGCCGCGCGACGCCAGTGCCGACTTTGGTGCCACTTTGCTCGAGCAGATCATCCCCCTCGTGGTCGAGGGCGACGCCCAGGGCATCCTGGACCGGGCTTCGGAGACCACGTTGGAGGGACAGCTCAATGCGCCCTTTGCCTACCTCGCCGAATACGCGGGGCTCATTGGGCAATGAACCGATAGGTCAATCGACCCGACTGCCGCTTCGGGGCATCGGCCCTAGACTGGAACCGACACTTCAAGGCACTCCGGAGGGATTCCTCTCCCAGGCACTGTTCGACCATCTGACCTTGCGACCCGGTCACCGACAACACCTGCGCATCCAAAACTTCGCCTCCGGGCGTGACCTCGATGCTCAGCGTCACCGTTCCTCCGCCTCTGCAACGGTATCCGGGAACGTCGAGCACCAAAGCCTTTCGTCCATCGAGGTCGTATTCGGCCGTCACCTGTCCATCGTATCGCGCGTCCCAGTTCTCGAATTCGTTTTGCACCTCCTGCCGGTCCGTACGATCCGGAGCGGAAACGCCATCGCTGCCCGATCGGCCCTCCGCCAAGGCATCGAAGGCCGACTGCTCAAAAGCGCGCAACTCCGCCTCCACATCGCGCGCCAATTCATCGGAAGCTTGGGAACTGCGCAAATCATCCGAACGAGAAGCACGGGCATCCGCGGCCACGTTGCGCACTGCCTCCATGCGTGCTTCCATCCGTTCCCTTACCGCTTCCTCCATGGTCATCGTGCGCTCGGGCTCCTCAAAATCCACAAAGTCCACTGCAGCATAGCGCGTCGCATTCGCTGCCGGCAACGCCCCCCATTCCGCAAGGGCTGCAAGCACGATGACGTGCAAGGCCAAAGCGGCAATGGCCGCCTGCCACACGAACCGTTCGCGCCTTCCAAGCGGCTCCATGGGATATCGTTCAGTAGCGTCCGACATGCTTTCGCCCACAAAATAACGGGGGTCATCCTTCGTTAAAGAGACAATCCCTATCTTTATTGCATAGAAATTGACCATCATGAAGCACATCCTCCTCCTCGGCGCCCTCTTCCTGTTCGGCGCCACGGCATCTGCCCAGAGCAGCTCCTGCACTGGCAGCAAGTCCAAAACCGAATGCACCAAGGGCAAGTCCTCCTCCTGCTGCGCTGGCAAAGCTGACGCTGCCAAGAGCTGCTGTTCAGCCAACGACAAGAAAGGAAAGAAGAAGGGCAAGAAGGCCAAGTCCGGTAAGGAGCAGGGAAAGGATAACCTCTCCATGGTTCGCTCCGAGGAGAAGAGCCAGTGCACCGACAAGAAGGCCAAGGTGGGTCCTGCCAAGGGCGACCTCTGATTTTCGGATAACAACATATTTGAGGGAAGCCCGCGCATTGCGGGCTTTTCTATTTTGCACCCATGCGCAAAACAGGTGGTCTCTTCCTGGCCCTTTGGATCCCGTGGATGGTCTCTGGACAATTCACGGTCAACGGGAGCGCCCAGAACCTCAATGGAGACTGCGTACAGATCACCCCTGCAGCCAATGGGCAGCAAGGCGCTGCCTGGCATGAAGACCAGCTCGACGTCAGCCTTCCATTCTGCATCCACCTCACCGTCAACCTCGGTGGCAACGATGGCGGAGCAGACGGAATCGCTTTCGTACTCCATCAGCTCGGTACGAACCAACCGACCACAACGACCGGAGGCAACGTGGGGTATGGCAACTTCGATGCGGCCACCAATTCCTTCATCGACGCCACCTTCGACCCAAGCATCGTCATTGAATTCGACACTTGGAACAACCCCAATTTCGGCGACCCTTTCTACGACCACGTGGCCCTGCAACGCGATGGAACGAACAACCACAACGGTCCGGACTGCCTCGCTGGACCTTTGGAGGCCAGTGCCACGGACTTCAACATCGAGGACGGACAGGACCACACCGTACACATCGAATGGGACCCCGGCAGCCAATCGCTGCGCATGGAGTTTGACGATGTCGAGCGATTCGATGCCACGGTCGACCTGGAGAACGATGTTTTCGCTGGCAACAGCATGGTCTGGTGGGGGTTCACAGGCAGTACCGGTGGCGCCAACAACAACCAGAGCTTCTGCCTCCTGGATCTATCCAACGGTGCTGACATTCCCGGATTGACCTTGAATCCCGCTCCACCCTACAGCGTTTGCGAGGGAGAGACAATGGACATCACCGCCTCCGCCCCGGGGTTGACGGTGAGCTGGTCGGGATTGAACAGCCCCACCCTGGCGGCGGGGCCCGGCAACCATGTCGTGCAAGCCGCCGATGGCGGGTGTCCGCTTTCTGAACTGATTACCGTGGACCCGCTGCCCGGCCCCAATCTGGCCACCGAAACCGAAGTGGTGCTGTGCGATGGCGAGGCACAGGTCCTCACGGCAGTGGCAGATCCAGGAACTTCGCTGGACTGGGATGGAACCGGTGCCGCCACGCTGTTGGTAGATGCCACCGGCACCCATACGGTGACCGCCAACTTGGGTACCTGCACAGAAACGGAAACCGTAGAGGTGATCGTACAAGCCATCCCCCAACTCACCATCAGTCCCACGAACGACTTGACCCTGTGCGATGGCGAGAGCCAACCCGTTTCCGCCACCACGGACATCCCTGCAACCATTTCCTGGTTCCAAAACGGCAATCCCATCGGAGGTTCGGAACAGCTCATAGCCACCGACGGAGCCTGGATCGTGGAAGCCGAAGTCCTCGGTTGTCAAGCCGTCCCCGTCGTCGTCCAGTGTGAAATCCTCAATCTCCCCACCGCCGAAATAGCCTCCATTCCCGAAGTTCTTTGCTGGAACACCACGGGCCTGGTATACGCTGTTCCGGCCGGCGGCTCGAACGTGCAGGACTGGATCCTCCCCGCTGGAGTGAATGAGCCCAATCAAGCGGCCACCGGCATGTACACGGCCCTGCTCGTCGAGGACAACGGGTGCACCGACCAAGTCTCCTATTTCCTGAACACCCTCCCTCCCATTGACTTTGAGCTGGAAGGCCCCAACGGGGCTTGCAACGGCGAAACCGTGACCCTCGCAGTCACGGGCAGCACCGAAACGGTGTCATGGTCCACCGGGGAATCCACGCCCAGCATTGCGCTGGAATCGGCCGATGGCAGCGGTCCCTTCACGGTCACCGTAGGTCAGGATGGGTGCAGCGAAACCGCCCAAACCACCGTGGAATGGTGGCCGGTACCCTCCGTTGGGCCCTTGGCGGACACCGTGATCCGCTGCGTCCTTGAACCCCCTGTGGAGTGGACGTGGCCCGCACAAGCAGAGCCTCCTGTCGGTTGGTGGGTCTGGAGCGTCGACGGTGCCACGGTCACTGGAGGCCCCACCTGGGAAGCAGAAGGCAGCTACACGGTCCGCATCCTCGACAGCATGACCGGCTGCGCGGATTCAACGGAAGTCCATGTGAATGTCTGGCCCAACCTTGAATTGGAGGCCTTCCCGCGAAATGCCACGGTCTGTTGGGACGAAACGCTGGAGGTGTTGGCGGAGTTGCGGGCTGCAGAGGGGACAGACATCGAAGAACTTCCTTACACGCTCGAGTGGAACGACCCCGCTGTCGAAGGGCTCACGCCTACCGTGGGAGCCGGCATCTACCTTCTGGAGGCAGAGAACGCCTGCGGAAGGGTCGCTGCGGTGGTCGAGGTGGACCAGGAATACTGCGGCTGTGACATGTGGGTCCCCACTGCCTTCACTCCCGACAACGATGGTGTGAACGACGGTTTCAAGGTGGAGACCAACTGCCCGGAGCTGGACGAATACCTCTTCCAGGTGTACGATCGCTGGGGCGAGCTCGTATGGGCCTCAGCAGACCCGGGTGACGCGTGGATGGGACAAGCTTCCAGCGAAAGCTGGATGGCAGAAACCCACTTTGTTCCAGATGGCATCTACAGTTACCGGCTTTGGTGGAAATATTCCGAGGTACTCGTCCCCTTTGTGGAAGAACGCCGCGGCATCATCCACCTGTTGCGCTGAGCGACCCGCAAGCCCGCCGGAGACTTCAGGCCCCTGATCTCGGACCGGCCGGGCACGCGGCATATCTTCGCGGCCGAATCCCAGGCATGACAGCAGCCCAGCAATTCGACCTCATCGTGGTCGGCGGTGGAATCGTCGGCGCGGCCGCGTTCCTCAAGCTCCAGCAGCGCCACCCCAACGCGCGCATCGCCCTGCTCGAAAAGGAGCACATCCTCAGCGACCACCAGACGGGCCACAACAGCGGCGTCATCCACAGCGGATTGTACTACCCGCCGGGCAGCCTCAAGGCCATCAACTGCGTCAAGGGACGCCATGAGCTCGTGGCCTTTGCCAAAGAATACGGCGTGGACCACGACGTGTGCGGCAAAGTCGTCGCCGCGGCCACCGAAGACGAGCTGCCCATGCTGGAGAAAATCCACGGTCTCGGCATGCAAAACGAGATCGAGGGGCTGGAACGCATCGACGGGAATGCCGTCAAGGAGATCGAGCCGCACGTGCGCGCCGTTGCCGGCCTCTGGGTGCCGTGCACGGGCATCATCGACTTCCGCGGAGCCACCGCCAAGATGGTGGAGGTCGCCCGGGGAATACAAACGCTCAGCAACGTCTTCACAGGCGTGGAGGCGCAGAACTTCACCCAGGACGAAAACGGGGTCACCGTGCACACGGCCCAAGGCGATTTCACCGGCGGAGGCCTCGTGGTCTGCGCGGGGCTGCAGGCCGACCGCCTCGCCCGCAAGGACGGCGTGAAGCTGCCGGAGCGCGTGGTGGGCTTCCGCGGGGACTACTACGAACTCGAAGACCACGCCAAACACAAGGTCCGCAACCTCATCTACCCGGTGCCGAATCCGCAGTTCCCCTTCCTCGGCGTCCACTTCACGCGGATGACCAACGGCGACATCGAATGCGGCCCCAACGCCGTATTCACTTTCAAGCGCGAGGGCTACGGCAAGACCGACTTCAGCCTCCGTGACACGGCGGAAGCCCTGGGCTATGGCGGCACCTGGCGGCTGTTCATGAAGAACATGTCCTTCGGGATCAACGAGTACCGCCGCGCCTTCTCCAAGCGACTCTTCCTGAAGACGCTGCAGCGCCTCGTTCCTTCGCTGGAAATGGCCGACATCCGTCCAGGACGCAGTGGGGTCCGGGCCCTTCTCCTCCGCCCCGACGGCGACACCAAGGACGATTTCCGCATCATCTCCCAGGGCCGCAGCGTCCACGTACTCAACGCCCCTTCCCCTGCCGCCACCGCTTCGCTGGCCATCGGCGACCACATCGCAGATGAGGTCGAACGCCAGGGCCTCCTCGGCTGACAGCGCTGACAGGCTGCCTTCCCACTGGAATTTCGCGGCTTCCTGCTTCCACAAGTCCCGAAGGGTACCGCCCTATATTGCCCGCCATGGGTTTACTCCAACACAAAGCGCGCCAATACTCCGACAAGGCCATCCGCATGGGCTGGCTGATGTACGATTGGGCCAATGGCGCCTACTTCCTGGTCATCACCACGGCCATCTTCCCCATCTTCTACAACGCCATCACGTCGACCGAAAATGCCGATGGCACCATCAGCGACAAGGTGATGTTCCTCGGGCGGGAGTTCATCAATACCCAGCTGTACAGCTACGTCCTGGGGGCCTCCTTCCTCATCGTCATCATCGCCTCTCCCCTGCTGTCGGGCATGGCGGACTACCTGGGGCGGAAACTGACCTTCCTGAAGGCCTTCTGCTACATGGGCGCCACAGGGTGCATCGGCCTGTTCTGGTTCAATCCACAACACCTCGAATGGAGCATGATGCCCTGTTCATGGCCAACGTGGGCGCCTGGGGCAGCCTCGGCTTCTACAACGCCTTCCTGCCGGAAATCGCCCCGCGTGAAGACCACGATCTGTTGTCCGCCAAGGGCTACTCCTGGGGATTCACCGGATCGGTCATCATTCTGCTGCTCTGCCTGGCCCTCATCATGGGCATTGGCGACCACTTGACACGTTGGGCCTTTGTGGGCGTGGGGCTGTGGTGGGCCGGTTGGGCCCAGATCACGTTCCGCCGCATGCCGATCAAGGTCAAGGACCGACCACAAGGCAACCTCCTTTGGCAGGGATTCCGCGAGCTCCGCGGCGTGGCACTTGACCTCAAGGGCAAGACCCAACTCACCCGCTATCTGCTGAGCTTCTTCGTGATGAGCATGGCCATTCAGACCATCATGCTCATGGCCTCTTCCTTTGGCATCAAGGAAATCAACCTGCCGGACGACCAGCTCATCATCGCGATCATCCTGGTTCAGATTGTCGCCATCCCCGGCTCCTTCCTTTTCAGTCGCCTCAGTGGCAAGTACGGCAACATTCCCGTGCTGATTGTGGCCACCATTTTGTGGGGTGCTACCTGTGCCTTCGCGTATTCCGCCGTGAACGGAGTCACCATGTTCTTCATTGCCGCCGGCATGATCGGCTTCATGATGGGCGGCACGCAAAGCGTCAACCGTTCAACCTACACCAAGATGCTGCCTGACACGGATGACACGGCTTCCTACTTCAGTTTCTACGAGGTGCTCGAGAAACTCGGCGTGGTCATCGGCATGTTCAGTTGGGGCTACATCGAAGGCCTCACCGGCAGCATGCGCAACAGCATCCTGGTGCTCATCGGCTTCTTCGTCGTGGCGCTGATCACGCTGTTTGCCATTCCCCAGAAGCGGCAATTCGCCTGACCGCTGCCCATAGCCGCGGTGCGAATCGACTTGCCACACAGGCACAGGTGGTCGGTCGTCAGTCGACTTCGATGAACGCCTGCTCGACAAGCCGGAATTCGACCCTTCGGTTGCGCGCGCGGCCACCGGCATTTGCGTTGGAAGCCGCAGGCAGAGCACTTCCGTGCGCATCGGTGCGCATGCGGTCTGGCGCCACGCCCTGGTCCATCAGATAAGCAAAGGCAGCCTGCGCACGGCGCGCGGAGAGATCTGCATTGTAGCCCTCGGGGCCGACGGCGTCGGTATGGCCGTGAACTTCCAACCGCAGGAACCGATTGCGGCGCAGCATGGCACCCCACCGATCCAACTTGGTGCGGTCCTCCGGCTGCAGCGCATCGTCATCAAAAGCAAAGTGAAGCGTATCCCGCTCGAGCTCCGTCACCCGTGTCAAGGGCTCTGGCGGGTCCTGCATCTCCTCGGCAATCTTGCGAACCAAGCAGGCACATGCCTCGGGTTTCGGCACCGGAACCACCTCCACGCCATCGAGGTAGATGTATGCCCAATCCGTGGCGTCCTTGGGTGCCTGCGCCGACAAAGCCAATCGCGTCTGCCCTTTGGGGTCAAAATTCCCAAGGGTCAACCACCGTTCGCCCCCCTCTGCCTGCACGGCATCCGAAAGGTTGGTCCACCCTTCCGTCGCCTCCAGAAAATGCCCTTTCGGATTGACCATTTGGGGAACCTGCTCCAAGGCATAATCACGTTCTCCAACGGGCTTCTCTGCCGAGAGCAGCGCACCCATTCCGTCTGCCACAACGCCGGCTTTCTCGGCGGCCGAGTACCAAAAGGAAACACACACCCATTCACCGGGGGCCAAACTCCGGCTCAGTTCGGTACTCAGATATTCACGGTAACGCCACTTGGCCCGACTGAAGACCACCAAGCCGCCATACCCTTCGCCCTCCAGACTGGGTTCCTCGCCAAACCGATTGACCGGCACCCCCGCAGATTCACTGCACGAAGCAAAATGGTCCGAAGTTCCCTCTGCAATCTGTTCCCAGTGGACCAAGGTCCTCAAGCGCTGCTGATTGTAATCGGATGGGCAGAAACGTTTCTGTTCGAAGCCCCCATCCCGCACCAGACTGGATGCGTCCAACACAGCTGGACCTACCTGTCCGCAGAGAGGAATCCGAAGCACCAACAGGGCCAACCCCAGGGCCGGCAATGCCTTCATGGACTTACTTCAGCCTGAAAGTCACCCTGCGGTTCTTCGCGCGAGCGAGGTCAGTTGCCTTGGTACTGGCAGGGTCGGTATTCTCCAGACCCGTCACCACTATGCTCCCTTCGGCCACTCCCTGAGAGGTCAGATAACGCTTGACCTGCTGGGCCCGCTTGAGGCCCATCTCTGCAAAACGTGGGTTGATCTTGCCTTCGCTGAGCTCGTCGTTGTCACAGTGCCCCATGACCTCGAGGGTCCAACCCGGGTTAGCCTTCATGATCCCCGCAATGCGGTCCAAGGAGGCCTTGCCGCCCTCTGTGAAGGAACGGTTGACGAAAGCATAGTATACCGACGTGCGCTCTACGACCTCCCTGCCGGAAAGATCGCTGGGCAAGCTGGGGCCTCCGTATACCAGATCGGGAGCCGAATCCGAGGAGCGCGAGCAATTGCACTGGCTCTTTGCATCCACAGGCTCAATCTTCACATTGTCAATGTAATAGTAAGCATGCATGGTCTGCACCCCTACGATATTAGAAGGCTTTTTCACCTTGACCTCCTCAATGTCCCGTGACCCGTTGAAACCACCGATGGTCATGTACTCCTCCTGTCCAGTTCCCAGCACGGTGCCACAAACGGTCTCCCAGCCTTCCATCAGCTGCATGACCTTGTCCGCACGGTGCTTGACCTGTGGCTCGCGATCGACAAGTCCGAGGTTGGGCTGCATCTCCTTGCGGTCCGAGAAATAGGCGCCGATGCCGTTTACGGCGTACTTCGAGAGATCGCTGAGCGAAATGTCGAAGCTCACGCAGTAAAGCTGATTTTCCTGAAGGTTGTCTGACAAGCGAACCTGAAAATACGTGCGCGAAAGCTTGGGTGACTTGCTGTAGGCGCGGAATCCACCGTAGCGCACGCCATCTGAGGCGTCCTCATAGCCGTAGCTGTTGGCTGGCACCGCGACTTTCTCACTCTTTACCTCCGTAGAGTACCAATCGAGCGGGGCATCCGTATAGGGAAACCAATCGGTGGACATCTCCTCCAATTGCCCGTAGGCCTTGAGCTTCTTGATATCCCCGTTCTCAAAACTTCCGTTGGGCACCAGGTTATCTTCCTGGGCTTGAACGTCGGCCGGGAAGGCCGGGATCAGGAGCGCGGCGCACGCGCAGGTCATCATCAGATTCCGCATGATTTTGCTTGTATGGTCGCCCGGGTCAATCCCCACTGCGTTTGACTTCGTCAATGAAGGCACGCACGCGGTCGGGGTCGATGTCCGGGTAGACACCATGGCCCAAGTTAACCACGTGTTTCCCGCGCCCAAAATCCTTCAACATTCGTTGGGTCGCAGCACGCACTTCCGTTTCGGTTCCGTAAAGCGTCGAAGGGTCGAGGTTGCCCTGCAGCACGTGTTCCGGGGCGCGACGGCGCGCCTCTGCAACTGGTGTATGCCAATCGATGCCCAATGCCTGGCAGGGCAAAGTAGCCAATCGGTCGAGTTGCCAGCCCGCCCCCTTGGCAAATACGATGAGCGGCGCTCCTTTCACTTCCTCGCAAATGCGGCGCAGGCGGGGTAAGCTGTAACGCTCGAACAACGTGGCGTCCAATGCGCCCGCCCAGCTGTCAAAGAGCTGAAGTGCCTGGGCACCTGCCTCCACCTGTGCGTTGAGGTAGGCAATGGTGGCTTCGGTGATCCGGTCGAGCAGATCCTCTGCCAAGGCCGGCTCACTTCGCAACATGCGCCGGGCGCGGCTCCATTCCTTGCTTCCACCACCCTCGATCATGTAGCAGAAAATGGTCCAAGGGGCCCCGGCAAAGCCGATGAGCGGCACCCGTTCATCGAGCGCACGGCGGGTCATCCGCATGGCGTCGAGCACGTACTTCAGGTGCTCCTCGGGTTCCACGGGATGCAAGCGCTTCAGATCCGCGGCGGAACCAATGGTCTCCGGAAAGCGCGGCCCCACTTTCTCGATAAGCTCATAAGGCAGCCCCATCGCTTCGGGCACCACGAGAATATCGCTGAACAAAATGGCAGCATCCACTCCGAGCAGGTCGACGGGCTGCAACGTCACCTCACAAGCGAGTTCGGGCGTCTCCACGAGCTCCTTGAATCCTGACAACCGACTCCTCACCGCCCGGTATTCCGGCAAAATGCGGCCTGCCTGGCGCATGACCCACACGGGGGGACGCGGCGTCATCTCCCCCGCCAGGGCCTGCAGCAACAATGTATTCTTCTCTCCCATCTCAGTGGCAAAAATGGAGTTCTGTTCGGGTTCGACGCGCGCCATCGGTTGTGGTGCCCACCGTCAATGCATGGTCTTGAAAAGGGCTTCCTGCAAAAGGTCGAAGGGGTGCACAGTCGCGTTCCCGATCCCCTTGGACTTGGCGTCGCATTCCCGCAGATAGCCGAAGATCCGAGAAACCTTGCGCGCCGGATAATTCCGGGCAGCGCGTGCGTATTCCTTGGCGGCAAAAGGGTGCACCCGCAAGGCGCTCGCCACCGCTGACGGATCGTGGTTGGGCAGGTGGTGGAAGGCCAACACCCGGCCGAAGTAGTTGGTCAGCACCGGCAAGATGCGCGGCACGGGATTCGACTTCTCGTTGGCCCGCATGTACTGGATGATGCGGGTCACGCGCCCGATGTCCTTGTTGGCCAAGGCACCGGTCAACTCAAACACATTGTACTCCTTGGAAATGCCGATGTGCTGTTCGATGAGCGCATCGCTTACCTCTCCCCCCTCGGGCAACGCGATGAAAAGCTTTTCCAGCTCACCGGCCACTTTCTTGAGGTCGTTGCCGAGGTATTCCGCCATGACCTGCGCCGTGCGCGGGCCGATGCGGCGCCTCTTGGAATGGACAAATCCCTCGATCCACTCCGGCAATTTGTAGTCGCGGATGCGGTCGGATTGGAAGACAGTGCCCGACTTCTGAATGCGCTTCACAGCTGAAAGGCGCTTGTCCGGCATCTTGTTCCGGTGAACGAGCACCAGCACGGTGGAGTCCACCGGGTTGTCGGCGTAAGCAGCAAGCTTCTCGAGCTTCTCCTTTGACTTCCATTCCCGCAAATCCTGGGCCTCCTTCACCAGCACGAGCCGACGCTCGGCCATCATTGGAAACTGACGCGCCGCAGCAAGCACCTGGTCCAGGTCGCTGTCCCGGCCGTAGAGAACGGTCTGGTTGAAGTCCCGCTCGTGTTCCTCCAACGCACTGTGCTCAATCGCATCGGACAGGAGGTCCAGGTAAAAGGGCTCCTCCCCAGCCAGCAAGTAAAGGGGCGCGAACCGGCGCTCCCGAATTTCATCGAGCAACGGCTGAAACCCCTTCATGCGTCAGCTGAAAGCGGGTGCAACGGTGATGTCCTTGCTGCCCTTGGTGTGGACGTAAAAGCCCTCCCCGGACTTCACCCCCAGCTTGCCCGCCGTGACCATGTTGACCAGCAAGGGACAGGGCGCATACTTGGGCTGGCCGAATCCGTCGTGCAACACCCGCAGTATGCTCAGACAGACATCCAAACCGATGAAATCCGCGAGGTGGAGCGGCCCCATCGGATGCGCCATGCCGAGCTTCATCACCTCGTCAATCTCGGCCACACCGGCCACCCCCTCGTGGAGGCTGCAGATGGCCTCATTGATCATCGGCATCAGGATTCGATTGGCCACAAAACCCGGGTAGTCATTGACCTCCACAGGGATTTTGCCGAGTTGACGCGACAGCTCCACCACCTTTGACGTCGTGGAATCGCTGGTGTCGTAGCCCCGGATGACCTCCACCAGTTTCATGATGGGCACCGGGTTCATGAAATGCATGCCAATCACCTTGTCGGCACGACCAGTGGCCGCCGCGATGCGGGTGATGGAAATGCTCGAAGTATTGGTTGCCAAAATGGCATCGGCGGGGGCGGAAGCATCGATTTGCTCGAAGATTTTGAGCTTGAGGTCCAAGCGTTCGGTAGCCGCCTCCACCACGAGATTGGCATCGGAAACCGCACCGTGCATCTCGGTCGATGTCTTCAGGCGGGCCAAGGTGGCCGCCTTGTCCTCGGCCGAAATCTTCTCCTTGGCGACGAGCCGGTCCAGGTTGCGGTCAATGGTGGACAGCGCCCGCTCCAAAGCAGCGGCATTGACATCGACCAGCGACACCTCATGTCCCGACTGGGCAAAAACGTGGGCAATGCCGTTGCCCATCGTTCCGGCGCCGATCACCGCGACGCGTTGGCTTTCCACACTCATCCCTCGGCCCCGCTTTCAGCGTCACCGGTGGTCTCCTCGACGGCTTCCGCCTCGGCAGCTTCACTTGACACATCCTCTGCGTCCTCAGCGGCTGTCTCACCGGCCTCATCGGCCCCTTCCTCACCCTCACCGAAAGGCAGCAAATTCAAGGCATTCAGCTGGTTGTACCAAGAACAGAGCTTCTTCAAATCGCTGTGATAGACGCGCTCCTGGTCCAGGTCTTCCACCACTTCCGTCACAAAGGCGCGCAAGTCTTCGTGGGATTCTTTGGGACTCGGAGCATCCCCACCCTTCAGGTGAGCGTGCATGTTGTTCAGGACACCGGAGAGGGGCAAATCCTCATCGTAGGTGAAGATGCTGATGTCTTCAAAACTGGAAACCCTCGCAGACGAGGGTACTGCACTGCGCTTGCCTTCATCGAGACTCTCCACCACAATCGCGCGGTGAGTCGTGTTGAGCACCTTGAATAGCCCCGGTTTTCCGGAAATGGCCAGAATGTCCTTCGGTTCCATGGTGCAAAATACCCCGAGTGGCGCATTCCACGCACCTTTCGCCCGCCATCATGAAGAGGAGCTTACCCACATTCGGTGGCGCGTAATCCACAATTCAGCGCGCTCAACGGCCCTTGGGCATCGGCCAGGCTTTGCTCTGCTCCCAACGCCCCTCCGCATCCCTTTGCCATACTGCAGTACGCAACCCATTGGAAATCATCAATGCTGATGCAGAAACCGCCAGGTCATATCGGCCCAATTGATCGGCCACGCCCACATTCAATGGCACCTGTGGCGCCTTCACCTCCACCGCCAACTCCACATTTCCAGCGCGGTCAAATACCGCGATGTCAATCCGTCCCGCCACCTGACCGAATCGGACGGGATGCTCAAGCACCATGCGCCCCAACGGCCAACCCGAATCCACAAGGGCCGCAACGATGTGCTGCCGGACCCATTCTTCGGGCTCCAAGGCCACCCATCGCTTCCTCACCCGACAGCGCAATTGCCAGCCCGCTTCACCAGAGCGCACCTCCATCCCCGGATCTTCAAAAACGAGTGGGGGCCACCCCTTGCGGGGGTCTTCCATGGGCTTGCGGTCCATCACTTCGCGAAAGTGCAAAATCCTTCCCCTACATTGGGAGCCCTGAACCCTCATTTCAATCATGGACAAGCCCACACGCTTATTCGATTTTCCCCGATACCAACTCGCAACGGGACCGCTCGATGTAATGATGACCATGCCCAATGGCGGCAACCGAATCACCTACTCCACCGCCCAATTCGTGGAGGAGATGGACCTGGTGAGCCTCGGTCTCATCAGCATGGGAATGGAAGCCGGGGACCGCGTTGCCTTGATCTCGCACAACAACCGTTGCGAGTGGAATTTGATGGACCACGGGACGCTCCAGGCGGGCGGCATCGACGTGCCCATCTACCCCACCATGACCCCGGAGGATTACGTGTACATCCTCAACCACAGCGAATCCAAGTTCTGTTTTGTCTCCAACCAGGAGCTTTTCGACAAGGTCTCGTCCATCCAGGACCAAGTGCCTTCCCTGCAAGGGGTCTTCACCTTTGAAAAGGTCGATGGCGCCCGGAATTGGCAGGAAGTCCTAGCGGCAGGACGCAGCGCCGATGATGCCGCGAAGGCCACCCTCGCCGAGCGTTCCAAGGCTGTGTCGCCCAACGAATTGGCCACCATCATCTACACCTCGGGTACCACGGGCCGCCCCAAGGGTGTGATGCTCAGCCACCAGAACATCACCCAGAACACCCTCATTGCGATCCCGCGCATGCCGGCCCGGGAGCCTGGCGCCGAGTACCGCGTGCTGAGCTTCCTGCCATGCTGCCACATCTTCGAGCGCATGCTGCACTACCTGTACATGAGCGAGGGCGCCATGATCCATTTCGGGGAGAGCTTGGAAACGGTGAAGGAGGACCTCGCCGCCACCCGCCCCCACATGTTCACGGCCGTACCGCGCCTGCTCGAGAAGTTCTACGATGGCATTGTGGCCAAGGGACGGGCAGCGGGAGGCATCAAGGCCGGCATCTTCAACTGGGCCGTCAACATCGCCCTCGCTTGGGAACCCGACGGTCAAAACGGTGCATTCTACGAGTGGAAACTCGGCATCGCCCGCAAACTGGTATTCGACAAGGTCAAGGCCGCGCTCGGTCTCACCGAAATCATGGCGGTGGCCTCCGGGTCGGCCGCCTTGGCACCCCGTCTGGCCCGCTTCTTCAATGGTGCAGGCATCCACGTATATGAAGGTTATGGCCTCACCGAAACCTCCCCGGTGGTGTCCGTGAATTCTTTGAATGGCGCAGGATTGCTTCGGATCGGCACGGTGGGAAAACTGGTCGACCACACCGAAGTCAAATTCGGCAGCGACGGCGAGATCCTCGTGAAGGGCATGCAGGTCATGATGGGCTACTACAAGGACGAAGAGAAGACAGCAGAAGTCATCAAGGACGGCTGGTTCCACACCGGCGACATCGGCGTCATGGAGGATGGCTTCCTGCGCATTACCGACCGCAAGAAGGAGATGTTCAAGACCTCGGGAGGCAAATATGTCGCGCCCCAGTTGCTGGAAAATGCCATCAAGGCCTCCCGTTTTGTGGAACAGGTCATGGTCATCGGTGAAAGCCGCAAGCACCCCGCGGCATTGGTGGTCCCGGACATGGTGTACCTCGAGGAATGGTGCAAGCGCCACAACCGCGCCTGCCCTGCCATGGCCGACGTGCCCCACGATGAGCAGATCTGCGCCCGCATCATGAAGGACGTGGAAGGCCTGGTCTCCTCCTTCGCCTCTTGGGAAAGGATCAAGAAAATCCAGGTGTTGCCCGAGCCGTTCACCATCGACGGAGGTGAACTCACCCCGACGTTGAAGCTCAAGCGCAAGCCCATTCTCGCCAAGTACGGCGACCTCATCGAGGCCATCTACGCCTGACGTGACCGACACCCTGCAGGCTTGGGATGAAGCCCTGCTGCTGTGGCTCAACGGAACTCCGGAAGCCTTGGCACCGGTGGTGTGGGCCCTGACAAACCCTTGGGTTTCAGCGCCCGTTTACCTGTTCGTCATTTGGCGGCTGTTCCGCGGCGTGACGTGGCAGAAAGGGGCCTGGCGACTGGCCGTCGTGCTGGTCACTTTTGCCGGCACGGATGCCGTCAGCAGCCGGGTACTCAAACCCGGTTTCGAGCGCCTGCGCCCCAGCCACGAGCCGACATTGGCCCACCAACTCGTCCTGCACGTGAACGAGGATGGGTCCCCTTATCGCGGAGGCCGTTTCGGCTTTGTATCCTCCCATGCCTCTAACACCTTCGGACTGGCTGCCATCACCCTGCTTCTCACGGGTTCCAAACGCCTTCGCTGGCTTTGGATCTGGGCGGCGGCCGTGAGTTGGACGAGATTGTATTTAGGGGTTCATTATATGGGTGATATCGTGTTTGGAGCGCTATTTGGGGGTGGATGGGCCGTTGCCACCCATACCCTGTCCGAGCGGCTGAAATCCCGTTTTTCCGCCCCATGAATCCCCTGGCCCCCCTCTTTCTTTTTGCCGTTTTTCTCGGGGGTGGATTGGGATCCGTTTTGCGCCATCTTTTTGGCGTCTGGCTGAACGGGAAAGGCGTCCTTCCATGGGGAACCCTTGCGGCCAATCTTGCCGCCACGGCACTGCTTGCCTGGGCTGTGATCCGCTGCCAAGAGAAATGGGCCGACCAACCCGCCCTCTACGCGGGGCTCGCCATCGGTTTTTGCGGCGGATTCAGCACCTTCAGCACCTTCAGCGCGGACACGCAGCGGCTGATCGCCGATGGTCAATGGACGTGGGCCATCGCCAACGTGGCGGTCAGCGTCATAGGATGCGTGGCCGTATTCGCCTTCGTCAGCGGCTTTCTCCGGCGTTAAATTCACCCCTGATTCCGACCCTGTCATGCGCTCACTTCCCCTCCTTGCAGCCCTTGGCCTCCTTGCCCTTCTGCCTTCATGCAATGCATTCGAGGCAGCCGCACAAACGCGATACGGCGTGGTCCTTGAACCAACAAGCCCACCCAAACTGGTGGTGGCCATCACGGTCGACCAAATGCGGGCGGACTACCTGCAACGGTATGCCCGGGGATTGGGTGAGGGCGGGTTCCATCGCTTTCTCGCGGAAGGCTTCGCCGGGATGGACCATCACTTCAGCTACGCGCCCACCTTTACCGGTCCTGGACACGCGAGCATTGCCACCGGCACCACCCCTGCCGTACACGGCATCATCGGCAACAACTGGTATTCCCGGACGGAATCACGGGTGGTCTATTGCGCCGAAGACTTCTCGGTAGAACCCGTTGCCATGCCCGAAACCGATCCGGGCGACAAGGGCCGCATGTCCCCGGTGCGCATGGGGTCCAGCACGTGGGCGGATGAATTCAAACTCCACTTCAGCGGCAGGGACGGGGATGTGCCCAAGGTCATCGGCGCCAGCATGAAGGACCGCGGTGCCATCCTGCCTGCCGGTCATGCCGCTGACGCCGCATATTGGCTCAATGCCGGCGATTTCATTACCAGCACCCATTACATGGAAGAGCTCCCCGAATGGGTGCAAGAGTTCAACGCTTCCGACGCAGTGGAAAAGCGGATCAAACAAGGCTGGGACCTGCGCGATGATGCCGATTCCTATACCGGCAGCATGGCGGACAACAATCCCTTCGAAGGAACCTGGACCGGCGGCGAACGCCCCGTATTTCCCTACGATCTCGCTGCTTTGGCTGAGGCCAATGGCGGACTGGACATCATCAAGGGAACGCCGCATGGAAACGCGCTTCTCGTGGACTTCGCGCTCATGGCCATCGAGGCGGAGAACCTGGGCGCCGATGATACGCCCGACGTATTGGCACTTTCGTTCAGCAGCACCGACTACGTTGGCCACAAATTCGGAGCCCATGCCATGGAGACCGAGGATACCTATCGGCGGTTGGACGACGAACTCGCCCGGTTGTTCACTGCCTTGGACGACATGGTGGGCAAGGGGCGTTGGATGGCCTTCTTGACGGCCGACCACGGCGGGGTCACGGTCCCCGGTCTCGAGAAGCAACGCGGACTGCCCGTGGATTACTGGAATCCCGAGCCCATGAAGGCCCGGGTCGACACCGCCCTCCGCATCCGTTACGGCAGGGGCGACCTCGTGCTCAAATACGACAACGACCAATTCTTCCTGGACCGCCCATTGATGCGAAGCGCCGGCATCGACGCCGATGAAGTGGCCCGCTTCATTGCAGAAGTGGCCGCCGAAGCGCCGGAGGTACAGCGCACGCTGACCGCAGCCGACCTGCGCGTGGGAGCGTTCTTCGAAGGAGCAGAAGCCACCGTGCTGCGCGGCTGGCACCCCAAGGCTTCCGGCGATGTGGTCGTCATGCTCAAACCGGGCTTCCTCGAATACGGCCGCACCGGAACCAGCCACGGCAGCCCGTATGCCTACGACACCCATGTCCCTTTCCTGATCATGGGACCGGGCGTCCCCAAGGGCGCCACCTATGAGCGGACCGAAATCCGGGACATTGCCCCCACCCTTTCCGCCCTGCTCGGCTTTCCGCGCACCAGCGGCTGCACCGGCAAGCCCATGGAAGACCTGTTCGACTGACCATGGCCATCACCCACCGCATCGAGAGGGCCGGCAGGCACGAGCTCCTCATCCACGCCCAGCTTCCTGCGGGCACCGATCGCCTCCACCTGCCCGTATGGCGGCCCGGACGCTATGAACGCGGGGACTTTGCCCGGCTCGTGCGCGGCATGGAACAATGGAACGGAAGCACCTGGAGGCCACTCCGCAAGGAAGACCTTCACGTATGGCGTTGCGCGACAATGGATGGTTCCGCGGACCCCATTCAGGTCCGGTATCGGTTCACGGCGGCGCGGCTGGATGCCGGCAGCACCTGGGCGGACGACCGGCTGCTCTACGTGAACCCCGTCAACTGCCTCCTTTACCACCCCGACCTCGCCGAAGCGCCCGTCGACGTGCACCTGCCGGATATTCCGGCAGACTGGCGCATCGCCACGGCCCTCCCATCCACGCGGTCCGAGGATGGCCGCCACCTGCAAGCAGAGGGAACGCAGCACCTGATGGACAGCCCCTGGATCGCCGCCCCGGAGGCCGAACTCCACCACGACTCCTACGAGGTGGATGGCCACCCCTTCCACATCCACGTCTGGGGCCAGCGCCATTACGATACGCAGGCCTTCCTGGAGGCCCATCGGAAATTCACGGTCAGCCAAATGGCCGCCTTTGGATGGCTCCCCGTTCCGGAATACCACTTCCTCTACCTGTTTCCCGATTTTCCGGCGCGGCACGGAGTGGAGCACGAGGCCTCTACCGTCATTGCCTGGGGGCCTGCCGATGGCATCACCTGCACAGATGGACAGCCTTCCCCCGGCTATGAAGAGGTCATCGACATCGCCAGTCACGAACTCGTGCACACTTGGAATGTCAAGCGGTTCCGTCCCACCGAATGGATGCCTTATGATTTCTCGGGGCCCTCACCGAGTCGCATGGGATACATCGCCGAGGGCGTCACCACCTATCTCGGCGACCTCTTCCTGCTTGAGGCCGGCGTCATCGAAATGGAGGGCTGGCTGAGGCGCTTTGAAAAGCTGCTCACCCGCCATTTATGGAACCCGGGACGGTTCGAGACCTCTGTGGCCGACAGCAGCTTTGACACCTGGCTCGACGGATACAGCATGGGCGTGCCCCACCGGCGTGGGAACATCTACGTGGAAGGGGCGGTGCTTGCCTTCCTCTGTGATGTGGCGCTCAACCGGTCCGGAGGGGGATGGCTGATCGACGCACTCGCCGAACTGACAGGACCCAACCAACCCCGCGACATCACCGAGGACCGCTGGTGGAAAACCCTTGAGCGGCGTGCTCAAACGCGCGGCAGCGAAGGCGCTGAGGAAATCCGGCGCTTGCGGACTGATTTCTGCGACGGGACGGAAGACACTTGGCCCGACCTTGTCGATGCCCTTCTTCACCAAGGCGTGCAGGCCGAATTGGAGCCCCACTCCGACCCGCTGGCTAGGTGTGGTGCCCTGTGCGGAAAAGGCCGCGAAGGCCACATCGAAGTGAAGGTCTGTTGGCCCGACAGCCCCGCGTGGATCGCTGGAATGCGGCCAGGGGACATCGTGGATTCCGCGAAGGAAGACGCGGGCCAAGTCGCCATCGCATGGCAAAGGGACCGTGTGCATTTGGAGGAGGCCAAACTACCGGCGCCCAGAGGAGCCGGGTATTTTTCCCGGCCAGTGCTGACCGCCTTTCCAGGCTGATTTCTCAATCGTCGCGCCCGCCCGCCATGGCGAACGTGACGAGATTGGCTCCCATCTCGAGGGCCCGGCGCCTCACGGCTTCGGGATCGCGGTGGACCGCGTAATCCTCCCAACCGTCGCCGAGGTCGCACTCGTGGTCGTAATAGCAAACCAGCCGACCGTCGAGCAGAAGTCCGAAACCTTGGGCGGCTTCCCCATCGTGCTCGTGCACCTTGGGCGGTCCATCGTTGAAATCATAAGCCGCGTGGTACACGGGATGCTCGAATGGCAGCTCGACCCAATCGAGGTCTGGAAACACCTTTTCCATCTCCTTGCGGATAAAGACATCCATCCCATAGTTATCGCTGATGTGCAGAAAGCCCCCCGCCTCCAACCAAGTGCGCAGATTGCGCGCCTCGGATGGGGTGAACACCACATTCCCGTGGCCTGTCATGTGCACAAAAGGGTAGTTGAACAAAGCCGGCGACCCTACTTCTACGTATGGAACCTCCTCGTCGATTCGGGTACCGAGCTCCTCGTTGCAGAAGGTCACCAGGTTGGGGACACTGGTCGGATTGGAATACCAGTCGCCTCCCCCCTTGTATTGCAGGACAGCGAGCTGCACCGCCTGGGATGAAGAGGTCACGGGAAGCCAAAGCATGGATCCCAACACAACGGCAGAAAAAAACACCCCACGGCCGTAACCTTTCCGCAAAACGCGGCGTAATGTCCGTCCTCGAAAACCGAGTGCTTGCCCCATGTCGGCGAAGTTAATCCAAACCCCCTGCCCGCAGGTGGATGTCCCCGCTCACGCCGAGCGGTTTTATCTATCTTTGCGCACCTTTAAAAACACCTGAACCATGCAGAACAAGAGTGCCGTCCTGATCTTCACGGTGCTGCTCGCATTGGCCACCTTGTACACGTTGAGCTTCAACTACTTCTCAAGCCAATTTGAGAATGAAGCCAAGATGCAGGGCGTCTATGAAGCAGAACAACTGCTCGAAGCGGGCGCAATCTCAGAGGATGCATTCGATGCAACCGCTGCTGAGGAGGCCAAGTCCTACCTGCGCGCCAAAGGCGACTCCGCCATCGTTCCGATTTTCGGCAAGACTTACAAGGAGGCCAAAGAGCGCGAATTGAACCTCGGCTTGGACCTACGCGGTGGAATGAGCGTGACCCTGGAAGTCTCCATTCCCGACCTCATCATTGCCCTTGCCGACTACAGCACGAACGAAGGTTTCCGTGCCGCGGTCAACAAGGCCAAGGCCGATCGCCGCAATTCCAATGCGGATTTCGTGACCCTCTTCGGCCAAGCGTGGACGACCTATGGCAACTCCGGAGAGTTGTGGCGCATCTTCTACAACATGGAGAGCCCGGACCTTTTTCCGTCGAAGAGCACGGACGAAGAAATCCTCGCCATTCTCCGCACGGAAGCCGAAACTGCCATCAACAACACCGAGAACATCATCCGCAAGCGGATTGACCAACTCGGTGTGGCCCAACCCAACGTCCAGAAGCTGTCCTTCAGCGGCCGCATCCTCGTGGAATTGCCCGGCATCGACGACCCCGCGCGTGCGCGGAAGCAGTTGAAGTCCACCGCCAACCTCGAGTTCTGGGAAACCTGGTTCAACGACGAGATCGTCCAGCGCATCGCAGACGCCAATACAGCAGCCGGTCGCGCCCAACGCCCCGATCTGTTTGGTGAGGAAGCCCCTGCCGACAGTGCACTGAGCCAAGAGGAGCTGCGCGCCAAGAATCCGCTCTTCGCGGTCATGCAACCCAACCAGCAGGCCAAGACCAGCATCGTCGGCTTCGCTGTTGAAGCAGACACCGGTAAGGTGAATGATGTGCTCCGCATGCCCCAGGTCAAGAATGCACTCGGAACGGACCTGCGCCTCCTCTGGGGTGCCAAAACCGAGGGCGGTGTGGCAACGCTTTACGCCATTCAGGACCAAAGCGGCCGCGGCAAGGCGAAGCTCGACGGAAAGAGCATCGTGGATGCGCGCGTTGGCTATGACGAAATCGGAGACGTGGTCTGCAACATGACCATGAACGGCGAAGGTGCAGGCATCTGGGGACAGATGACCAAGGCCGCTGCCGCCGACAACAACCGCGCGGTGGCCGTGGTACTCGACAACCTCGTGTTCTCGGCCCCCAACGTGAACAGCGCCATCATGAATGGCCGTTCGCAAATCAGCTTCGGCACGGGACAAACTGCCGAGCAGAAGCTCCTCGAGGCCGAAGACCTTTCCAGCCTCCTGAAGGCCGGATCGCTCCCCGCCCCTGCGCGCATCGTGGACGAGGTATCCGTGGGGCCGCAGCTCGGTGAAGAGAACATCCAAGCGGGACTCAGCTCCTTTGTGTTCGCCCTCCTCGTGGTGTTGGTCTACATGATCTTCTATTATCGCGGAGCGGGTGTGGTGAGCAACATTGCGCTGATCGCCAACCTGTTCTTCCTGATTGGAGCATTGGCCTCCCTGGGTGCCGCATTGACCCTCCCGGGAATCGCCGGTATCGTATTGACGATCGGCATGGCCGTGGACGCCAACGTACTCATCTATGAGCGCGTCCGAGAGGAACTGCGCGCGGGCAAGGGAATGGCCGGAGCCGTCAAGGAGGGATACTCCAAGGCGTACAGTGCCATCATTGACGCCAACATCACCACGATGTTGACTGCCATCATACTTTACAGCTTCGGAAGCGGAGCCATCCGTGGATTCGCCACGACCTTGATGGTCGGCATCTTCACCTCGCTGTTCAGCGCCATCGTGCTGACCCGCCTCGTGTTCTACACCCGCATGGAAAACAAGAAGGGCATGTCCTTCTCTTCCAAGCTCACAGAGAATTGGTTCACCAATACCGCCGTGCCCTTCATCGCCCGTCGCCGCATGGCCTACCTCGCCAGCGCTTTGGTGATCGCCGGTGGTCTCGCCAGCCTCTCTACCCGAGGCCTCAACTATGGTGTAGAATTCACCGGAGGTTCCACCTTTGATGTGACCTTCGAAGAGGCCGTAGACATTCAACAAGTACGGGAAGCCCTTGTGGTCGCCTTCACCGAAGATGGTACACCGGGCAACCCCGTCGTTCAGACCAAGGAGAACGACCGCCAGCTGCGCATCATGTCCAACTACATGATCGACAGCGAAGCAGAGAACCAAGACGAGTTGATCCAAGGCGCCCTGGCCAGCGGCCTCGGAACGCTGGGACCGAAGTACACCGTGGACCGCTACAACAAAGTAGACGGAACCATCAGCGATGATTTCCGGCGCGGCGCGGCGAATGCGACCGTCTTCTCCCTGCTTGTCATCTTCCTGTACATCTTCTTCCGGTTCCGAAAGTGGCAATACGGTCTGGGGGCATTGGTGGCGATGATCCACGACGTATTGATCGTACTCTCAATCTTCAGCATTTTCTGGGGAATCCTGCCCTTTACGATGGAAATCGACCAGGCTTTCATCGCGGCGATATTGACGGTCATTGGTTATTCTATCAATGACACTGTGGTCGTATTCGACCGGATTCGGGAGTATTTCACGCTCTACGGAAACAAGAAAGACCGCAAGGAAGTCTTCAATCTGGCCCTCAACAGCACGCTAAGCCGGACCATCAACACCTCTCTCTCCACCTTCGTGGTGTTGCTGACCATTTTCCTCTTCGGAGGTGACAACATCAAAGGCTTCGTATTTGCTTTGATGGTAGGCGTGGTCGTTGGAACGTACAGTTCCATCTTCATCGCCACACCAACGGTGGTCGATTTGAGCCGCGAAAAGGCCTAATCGGAACACGAATTCAACACCCGAGAAATGCCCCGCCCCACAGCGGGGCATTTCATTTGGGATCAAATATTTTGTGGGCGTAACGTATAATGAGATAAAGGACCGGTAAGCGGCGATAAAAAATGCCTTGTTATACGGAGTTCACAGTAGTTTGCGTGTGCCAAATTCTGTATCGATGCGCGTCTTCATCGCTTCCGTGGGCTGTTGCCTGCTTTTCTTGGGGTCTTTCACCTCCGCTGTCCAAGCCCAGTGCTCTCCTGACACGGAGAGTCCAGTCATCACCGGCATGCCGAACAACATCGTGCTGTCCGCTGATGCCGGCAACTGTGGTGCCACGGCTACCTGGACCGTCCCCTCGGCCACCGACAATTGCACGCTGATGTCCTTTGTGGGAACAGCCTCCCCAGGAGATTACTTCGGAGTGGGAAATACCCTGGTGACCTACACCGCGATGGACGCTTCAGGAAACCTTTCCGCCAGCAGCTTCCTCGTTTCGGTGACGGATGATGAGGATCCCACCTTCAACAATGTTCCCGGCAACATCACCCAATCAGTGGATGCAGGCACCTGTGGTGCCGTCATTGTGTGGTCCGGTCCCAACGCGGTGGACAATTGCGGCATCGCCTCGGTAACCAACAGTCACAGCTCGGGCGACACCTTCCCCGTTGGCACCACGACGGTCACTTATGACGCAACCGACGTGAATGGCAGGACGGCAACCCAGGTGAGCTTCACCATTACAGTAACAGACGATGAGACGCCTACCATGACCGGTGTTCCTTCCGATATCACCGCCCCAGCGGACGCAGGTTCCTGCACGACCAATGTGACCTGGACGCCGCCGACCGCAGCAGACAACTGCACCGTGACGTTGACCAGCGATGCCAATCCCGGAGATGCCTTCACCGTAGGGGTGACCACGGTGACCTACACCGCGACCGACGGATCGAGCAACTCGGTGACGGGCTCCTTTGATGTGACCGTGACAGACGATGAGGCTCCAGCCATCACCAACATGCCGGCCAACATCACGCAGGATACGGATGCCGGCAGTTGCACGGCTACTGTCAACTGGACAGCCCCCACCGTCACAGACAACTGCAATGGCTCACCTTCCGTGTCTTCGGACGCCCCAGCTTCCTTCCCCATTGGAGAGACAATCGTGACTTACACGGCTTCGGATGGATCCAACAGCGCCACAGCCAACTTTACGGTGACCATCGAAGACAACGAAGCACCGACCTTCAGCAATACCCCGGCCGACTTCTCACAGAGCACCGACCCGGGCAGCTGTTTCGCCACCGTCACCTGGACGGAACCCACCGCTGCTGACAACTGTTCGCTGGGCACCACCACAAGCACAGCCAGTCCCGGAGACACCTTCCCAGTGGGCCCGACTGTCGTGACCTACAATACCACTGACATCTACGGAAATACCGCTTCGACCTCCTTTACCATTACCGTTCTGGAAACCGAAGCACCCACCATCTCCAACCTTCCGGCAGACATGTCGTTGGATTGCGGTTTGGGTGTGACCTGGACCGAGCCCACGGCCGCGGACAACTGTAGTGTCGCGTCCTTCACTGCCGACTACACGTCAGGCGATGACTTCCCTCAAGGAACCACGACCGTGACCTACACTGCAACGGACGGCGCCGGAAACGTGACGACGGGAGAATTTGACATCGTTGTGTCCGATACGGAAAACCCCACGATTGCAAATACTCCGGCCGACATCACCGCAGAGTGTGGCGACAACATCACTTGGACCGCCCCCACGGCCAGCGACAACTGCTCAGTGGCTTCCTTCACCTCCTCCCACAATTCAGGAGACAACTTCGCGGCGGGAACCACCACCACTGTAACGTATACCGCCACCGACCAAGCGGGCAATGTCACGACCTCGACCTTCGATGTCATCATCAACGACACCACCCTGCCGGTCATCTCGGGAACCCCAGCTGACATTACAGCCAACAACGATGCGGCGAGTTGCGGTGCCACCATCACCTGGACGGCTCCGACGGCTTCTGACAACTGTACGGTGGCCACTTTCACTTCCAGTCATTCGCCCGGCGACATTTTCCCTGTGGGCACCACGACGGTGACCTACACAGCAACGGATACCGGTGGCAACTCCGCCACAGCCAGTTTTGATGTCATCGTCAGTGACAACGAAGCGCCTAGCATCAGTGGAACACCGACCAACATCACCCAAGACACGGATCCTGGAGCTTGCACGGCAGTGGTGAACTTCACCGCGCCCACCTCCTCGGACAACTGCTCCATCGACGGGGCCAACACGGGCCTCTCACATGCCAGCGGAAGCACCTTTAACCTGGGTGAGACAACGGTAACCTATACCGCCACCGACATTTACGGTAATACCAGCACCTCTTCTTTCACGGTGACCATCGAAGACAACGAAGGCCCCTCGATCACGGGCATGCCGACCGACATCAATTCGAACAACGCCACCGGAACGTGCGGGGCAACCATCACATGGACCGCGCCTACGGCCGGTGACAATTGCACGCTGAGCTCCCTCACGAGCAACCACGATCCCAATGACACATTTCCCGTCGGCCCCACCACGGTGACGTACACCGCCACCGACGCCGCCAACAACCAGACCACGGCCAGTTTCACGGTCACCGTTAACGACGTGGAAGCCCCCACCATTTCGGGCATGCCAGCCGACATCGTACAGACCGCAGACGCCGGTCAATGCGGCGCAGCAGTGACCTGGACGGCACCTACGGCCAACGACAACTGCAGTGCTACGCTCGCGGCAACGACCGGTGGTTCACCCGTCTCCCCGGGCGCCACCTTCCCGGTCGGAACCTCTGTTGTGACCTACACGGCTACCGACGACGCCGGCAATACTGCTTCCGCCACCTTCAACATCACCGTTACCGACAATGAGGCGCCCTCCATCGCCGGAGTGCCCGGCAACATCACAGTCGACGCCGCTGCCGGAACCTGCGCCGCTACCGTCAGTTGGATCGCACCTGCGGCCAGCGACAACTGCAGCGTTGCCTCATTCTCAGCAGATGAGACATCGGGCAGCAGCTTCGCCGTCGGCACGCACACCGTGACCTACACCGCGACCGATGTCTACAGCAACCAGAGCACCGCTTCCTTCACCATCACGGTCGAGGACAACGAGGCGCCCGCCATCAGCGGCATGCCTGCCGACATGACGGTCAATGCCGCGGCCGGAACCTGTTCGGCCACAGCGTCTTGGACCCCCCCGACAGCCATAGACGCTTGTGACGGCCCCGTTACACCCACGAGTGCCACCGCTTCGGGTTCCTCCTTCAATGTCGGTCCCAACACGGTGACCTACAGCGCCACCGATTCCGAAGGAAACATCGCCACGGCTTCCTTCACGATCACCGTTGTCGACAGTGAGGCGCCTGCGCTGAGCGGCGTGCCCACCAACATCACTCAAAACGTGGACGCCGGCGTTTGCGGTGCCGCTGTCACTTGGACCGCACCCACCGCAACCGACGCCTGTGACGGTGCCATCACCCCGACTTCGACCCATGCACCGGGTACCATCTTCGCTGTGGGTACCACGACCGTGACCTACACCGCCACGGACGCCGGGAACAACCAAAGCACAGGAAGCTTCACGGTTACCATCACCGACAATGAGGCGCCCACCATCACCGGGGTGCCCGGCAACATCACGGTCGACGCCGATGCCGGACTCTGCACCACCGCCGTCACCTGGACCGAGCCCACTGCGGCAGACAACTGCCCGGGCGTGAGCCT
>JAURDB010000169.1 GCA_030828175.1 Flavobacteriales bacterium | reverse complement strand
GTTCCATCGTTGTAGACTGTAGTTCGAAGGTTCTCTGCGAACCAGCATTCGTCGCCAATCTGGGTCACCGCGTAGGTGTAGCCATCCATGGTTGCCGCAGAACAAAATGGATCCACATCGTCGCAGATGCCGTCCCCGTCCACATCACCGGAACACGGACCACCGCACACCCCAAGGGCGTCCAGCTGATTGCCATTGCAGTCGCAGTCCTCAGCGGGCACATCGGTACAACCGCATTCGTAGATGGCACCTGGACCATTGCACACACCGCACGCGTCGAAGTCCCCCACACAGTCATCAATGTCGTCGCAGATGCCGTCGGAATCCACGTCATCGCAGCAAGAGGCGTATTCAACTTCGATGAAACTAACCACACCCACAGGAGGAGTGTACACCGAGATGGCGGCTGTACCCTCTCCCGGTGGCATCACAAACTCAATGGTGGTAGCGTCATTGAAGATGATGGTGACGGGGTAGGCATTCAACTCCACGGCCACATCGCATAGGTTGGTTCCCTGAAGTGTCACGATATCACCGCCGGCACAATTCAACCCCGTTGAGGGAGATGCACCCAAGACTTGGGGAGCATCGTATTCGACCGTGAAAAATGAGGACCCCAACGGAGTCACCACCTCGAGCTCCACCGTCCCCGTACCTACCGGCATGTAGAAGTCTATGAACTCCGTCGTTGACGTGAGAATATCAACCACCACACCATTTATGAATAGCTCGGCATCACAGAAATCAGACCCACCAATTGAAACGAGGTTTCCTCCTAAACAGGGAAATCCATCAAATGAGACGACCTCAACGATGATCGGCGGATTGACACACGCCCCTGCGCCATCGCCATCGCAGAGTCCATCGCCATCGCTGTCCGTGCAGGGGCCATTGCAGAGGTCTGTGGACTCGGAAGACCCGAATTCACCTCCCGATGCGTAGGTCTGTCCATCGAGCGCCAGGACATAACTCCCGGTGCCGAAGCCGCAACAGATGCCATCACCGAATGAGTCGTTGATGGTGAAGGTGTAGCAACCCTCACAGAAGGTGCCGGACTCACTGATCAGGGTGAAAGCATCCGCATAGGGTCCACCCGCAGCCACCGTTTCGCCGGTGCTGTTGTCTGTGATGGCCCATGTGGTCTCACCCGGGTACTCGTCAGTGTTGATGTCAAAGGTCCAGTTGACGGTTGCCGCAGGGCATCCAACGCAGGAAGTGAATTCGCAGCTGCCGTCGTCTTCCACTGCATTGGGGTCGAAGTTGCATGCCGTGGCATCGGTACATCCGGGGTAATAGCCGTCGCAAAACCCATTAAAGGTCCATTCAACGCCATATCCTACCGTACCCGAAGAACCCCAGCCGTTATATATCCCAACGATCCAAGTGCCTGAGCCCGATAGGTTCGCTGCTGACAAATCAATGGTCGCCGTGTAAGTTCCGTTGGCCGTCGTGTTCCAACTCGCAGGGAATCCACCCAAACCGAACATGCCAAGCGTGCCATCACGACCGCCCCATTCTGCTTGGTTTCCTTGCGGATCTTGCAAATACATCAGAACATCAGAAGGCTGGCTCGAAGGGCTTTGATCGGTGACGAAGTCGAGCGTGACATCCACGCTGGAGGCGATCCCATTGCCAGAAAAATAAAAAGCGAGGCCCTCAAATGCTGCCGGCCCCAATGTATACGGCCCAACACCCAAAGTCCCGGCGGCCGAAGGCTGTACCGTGCCGTTGGGACCACATTCAAAACACCCCGAGGGGTAAAGGCAGTCTCCTGTTCCGACCGACGAGGCCGTGTAGTTACAGGCTGCAGGGTCATCACATTCGATTTCCGTGCTCGTCGTGGTCTGCGCGTCACAGCTGCCAATGCAGGAAGCCGAAGCAATGAAAGGCTCCAGCGCATTGTCCTCCACGATGGTATTGAAGGTCATGGTCGTCGCACCCCCCAACTGATCGCAGTAACTCATGATGGTGCTGGTCGTGGTGGTGGGATCGTTCGCGTATCCGGTGCAATCCCCTTCGAGGTCAGCACAGTTGTCAATGGGACCTCCCGGCCAGCCGCACCAATGCGTATGATGCGCTCCACAGTTGTGACCGATTTCATGGGCCACCACGGCAGGGTTCCAACTGAAAGTGGAAAGATCAAAGCTGCTGGCCGAGGTCATGTTGCCTGAGACGCCACAGTTATACTGCGCATCACACAATGCACTCAAATACGCAATGCCGCCGGTACCGATGTTGGTCCGCATTGTAAAGAGGTGCTTCAAATCGACCGATACTGACGTGAAATCGGGATTGGTGAACCATTCGGTACGGAAAGCGTCCAGGATTGCACTCCCGTCGTCCACTACGGACAAATAAGGGTCAGGTGCCACCCACACATGCACCAAGCGGGCCTGCAAAGTGACAATCTCAGTACCCGTTGAGTTGTCCAACAATTCCGCCCTGTAAATCTGGTCCACCGTGGACAAGACAGCCAATGCCCAATCCGCCGCTGCCGTCACATTGAAGCCGAGTTGCTGGTAGGTGTATTGGTCGATGTCGATGGC
>JAURDB010000168.1 GCA_030828175.1 Flavobacteriales bacterium | reverse complement strand
AGGTTTGGCGGAGTTTGCTTCGCAGGGCAAGGAGCAGGAGAAGCTCGTCGAGCAGTTGCTTTCCAGTCCGGATCTGATGAAGCAGATGCTGGTGGCGGATGGTCCAACAGCACTCAAGCGCGGTGCGCCGCAATGGGGGCCGGCGATGCAGATCTACTCCGACATCCAGAAGGCGAGTAAGCATGCCAAGGCAGGCATCTTCCAGCGCTTGGCGGTTGCGGTCGCCCTGCAACATGCGGTGCCTCTGTGGCAGAGCAATTGCGAGTTGCGCCCCGGGCCTGAATTTGTGCCCCCTCTGGAGCGCTACATGGGCTACGAAAAAGCCTACCTGGCCGGTGAATTGGATCCGGCCTTCCCGACCTTCGATGCCTTTGAACTGGGCATGGTGGTGGATGAGCACGAACCCGAATGGACACACGCCTGGGGTCGCGAGATGCTGCGCAACTTTCGTCCCGATAGTCTCTTCAGCGCGACAGGCAACGGCAGTTACAGCCGTTTTGTCAGCAGCAACATTCCGAACACCCTGGCTCGCAAGAAGTATGACAGCCCCAAGTTTCAGGGCTATCAGAACATCCTGATGAATCATGGGATTTGTGGGCGTCGTGCCTTCTTCGGACGCTTTATTTTGCGCTGCCACGGCATTCCCACGGTCAAGCGCCCGAGCCGCCGCCACGGGGCCCTGGCACGTTGGTCGTCCAGTGGCTGGAGGATCGACCTCGGCCCCGGATGGGGGTCGGGCGGCACGAACACGCCCTATGGCAAGGATCGGGACTTCCTCAAAAGCACCCAGGCCCGCGAGAACGTCGAGGCCTACCTGCAGGTCAAGCGTGCCCAGTGGGTGGGCGATCTGATGGGAGAGGAACGCCAGTATGCTGGTGAGGCCAAGGCGGACACATGGAATGGCATGTCACTGGTGGTTCAGGACCGCATCATCATGGCCCTCAAGGAAGGCAAGTTGAAGCCAACCGAAAAATCGGCGCTGATGGATGCCGACGAGCCAACCATGGCCGAGAAAGCGATCGCCAAGCAGGCCACGGAAGAGGCCGAAGCCATCCGCTACGAAAAGGACGGCACAATTGCGGTTCCGGCAGGCGCGCATGACAGCATTGGCGGCAGGGCTCCCAAAAATGCCTTTTCGATGCAAAGTTTCAAAGGAGGCAAGCAGGTCTACATGAGGGGTTTTGGTCCGATTGCGGTCCCCATCCTCAAGGGCGGCAACTTCAAAAAGGGCTCCAACGACAACCGGTCTGCCAAGCGGATCCGCCGCTCCGGCTATGGCGACTACGGGGACTTCGGCATGCGCCTGGCGGTCACTCCCAAGGGAAACAATCCGTCAGCGGAGCTGACCCTGGACATCGGCAAGGGCGGCAAGATTGAATTCATCTACGTCAAGCCCGGCACCTTCATGATGGGCAGCGAAAAAACTGAGGAAACCAAATTCACCGGCTCCGAAGCACCCCCACACGAAGTCGAGATCACCAAAGGATATTATCTCGGCAAATACGAGGTGACCAACGCCCAGTACAACGGAGATATCAACACCAAGAATCCGAACCACCCGAAGGGTGGCATCAGCAAGGAAGAGGCGGAATTCATCTGCAAGAAGTTTTCCGAAATCACCGGATACGAAGTTCGACTTCCGACCGAGGCCGAATGGGAGCATGCGGCCCGCGCGGGAACCAGCACTCCCTGGTTCTTCGGAAACGATCCGTCCAAACTCGGTGATTACGCCTGGTGCCAGGAGAATTCCGGCGGGAAGGCTCATCCGGTTGGTCAGAAAAAGCCGAACCCATGGGGCTTCCATGACATCTATGGCAACCACTGGGAATGCGTCTCCGACCTCTACCACAAAGACTACTATGCAAATAGTGCGAGGAAGGATCCGGTGGGCTGGAAACAACCTCCCGAATACACCCTCATCTATACCGTCAAGGCCCCCAAGTCCGGCAAATACGCGCTGACGGCGGAGATTGTCAGTGTGAATTTCGACCAGATCATCTCCTTCAAGGTCAACGATACGGCCGATGTCAAATTGGTCAGGCTGCCCCTGACCTTGGGTGAGTGGGCAACTTCGCCCGAGGTGGTTGTCGAGCTCAAGGCCGGTGAGAACAAGATCGAGATGCTGCGGCAGGATCCAGTCCAATACGGGATCGCCGTAAAATCCTTCATCTTGAAGCCAGCAAACTGAATTACACGCTCGATCCAATCCAATGCCTCACCTGAGATTCATGATGTTACATGACCTGAATTCCATTCGTGCCTGTCTGCTGGGCGCTTTCATCCTTGGCTCAGCCGCAATGCAGCACTCATCCGCCCAGGACTTCGATTACGGAGACCTCAAGCCGGAATTCCTGCCGCCCTCGCCATGGCCGGTGGTGGGCTATCAGGATCCCGGGGGATGGAAGACGATTGACGTCACCAAACATGGGGTGAAGTCCTACAAGAACCGTGGAGCGCCGCCGGAGGATGCTGTCGATGCATCCCCGGCCATCGCCAAGATCCTTGCCGAGACCGAAGGACGCCGACGTCTTTACTTTCCCGAGGGAACCTACGTGATCAAGAG
>JAURDB010000167.1 GCA_030828175.1 Flavobacteriales bacterium | reverse complement strand
CATTCCGACCAAGAAGAGCGAGACGTTCTCCACGGCGAGCGACAACCAGCCCAGCGTGGACATCAACGTTCTGCAGGGCGAACGCTCCATGGCCAACGACAACCGCTCCATCGGACGGTTCCAGCTGTCCGACATCCCGCCCGCCCCGCGTGGTGTGCCCCAGATCGAAGTCAGCTTTGACATCGACGCCAACGGCATCATCAACGTGAGCGCCAAGGACAAGGCCACCGGCAAGGAGCAGAAGATCCGCATCGAGGCGTCCAGCGGCTTGAGCGATGAGGAAATCCAGCGCATGAAGGACGAAGCCGCCGCCAACGCGGATTCAGACAAGGCCGCCAAGGAGCGCGTCGAGGTGCTGAACCAGGCAGACAGCCTGGTATTCCAGACCGAGAAGCAACTGGGCGAATTCGGAGACAAGCTCCCCGAGGACAAGAAGGCCCCCATCGAGTCCGCCATCGCGGAACTGAAGGAGGCCCACGCCGCCCAGGACGTGGACCGCTGCAAGGCCGGTATCGAAGCGCTGAACCAGGCGTTCTCTGCCGCCAGCGAGGAAATGTACAAAGCAAGCCAAGAGGCCGGAGCCGGCAGCGACGCAGGTGCAACGGCAGCCGATGGCGGTGCCGCGGATGAGGAGGTTACCGACGTGGACTTCGAGGAAGTCAGCGAGGAGAAGTAAGCCTTTCCCATCACAGACCTACGGAAAAGGGCATGCCGACTGCGGTGTGCCCTTTTCCTTTGTAGACCGAACCCGGAAGCCCTCTCCTTGTTCCATTACCACACGTCGCAAATGGCACCATGACCACACCAGCAGGTCCATCCGAAACCAAATGGAAACGCAGGGCGCGTGTGGGATTGCTCTGTATCGGTGTCATCACGGCACTCGCGGGTTGGCGCGCCTCTCAAATCGGATTCAACTACGACTTTGAAAGCTTCTTCCCGGAAGACCAACCGGAAACGGATTTCTATATGGAATTCCGGGAGGCCTTCAGCACGGACAACGATTTCGCCTTGGTGGGAATACATGCACCGGGTGGGGTCTTTGACTCCACGCTGCTTGCAGCGGTCGATCAGCTGTCCAAAGACCTGACCTCCGCCCACGGCGTGACCGACGTCCTCTCCCCTACGAATTTGACCCTACCCGTTCGCGACCCCGCGGTCGGGATGGTCTTCGAACGCCCCTTGCTGCGTTGGCAGCAACCCGAGAAATACGCAGCCGACAGCAGTTCGATCTGGTCACGAGATGGCATGGTCGGCACCTTTTTCGGCCCGCAAGGAAAGGACATCGCGTTGACCCTGAACCACAGGGCCATGTTGTCCAAGGCAGGCTGCGACACCCTCGCCTGGGAAACCGACGCCATTCTCGAACGGTTTGCGGGTGAGTGTCGGAGATTGGGGCTGGATGTCCAGACCCATCGGGCCGGACGCGCCCATGCCCAAGTCCACTACGTGGGCGTCATGACCTGGGAAATCAGCCTTTTCATTGCCTTGGGTTTGGTCATCATCGTGCTCTTCCTCGGATTCGCTTATCGGAGCTGGTGGGGCATCGTCATTCCCCTGCTCGTCATCGCTTTGAGCGCCCTCTGCATCCTGGCCTTCATGGAGGTCACCGGCAAAGGCATCGATGTCATGACGGTGGTGTTGCCCACCATCATCTTCGTCGTGGGCATGAGCGATGTGGTGCACATCCTTACGCGCTACCTGGACGAGCTGCGGGCCGGATTGCGCCCTTTCACCGCTCTGAGCAAGGCTTTCCGCGAGGTCGGCATGGCCACCTTCCTCACTTCACTGACAACGGCAGTGGGCTTTCTCACCTTGCTGACTTCCTCCATCCGACCCATCCGTGAGTTTGGGCTTTACACGGCCGTAGGGGTCTTCATCGCTTTCTTGTTGGCCTTTTCCCTGCTGCCGTTTGTACTGATGTTGAGCCGGCCTCCTGCACATGCGCTTCCCGAGCCCGGATTGAAGGCCGTCCGATCCGCATGGGAAGAGTGGCTCGGCAGGCAATTCATTCGGGTGATCCAGTACCGGAAGGCCGTATTGTGGGTCTCTGTCCTCTGCACGGGCGCTTCCCTCTGGCTCATGGCGGGGATTCAGGTCGACAACAAACTACTGGAGGACCTGAGCGAAGACGACCCCTTGCGAAAGGAGTTCACCTACTTCGAACGGGCATTTTCCGGGGTGCGCCCTTACGAACTGGCCTACGTCTTTGAACCGGGCCGGGACATCGCAACGGAAGAAGGCGTACTGCAAGCCATGGCAGACGTCGAAGGTTTGCTGCGCGCCGAAATGAGCGCAGGGACCATTCTCGGACCGGGCACCGTCATTCGCGGGGCCAATCGATTAATGGAAGGCGACCGAAGCTCTCAAGACCGCGTTCCAGAAGGTGCTGCCTTGGCCCGTCTGCTCAAACGCATGAATCGATTGGAGTCGGGAGCGGGCAGTGCAGGAGGATGGTCCGCGGTGATGCGCACCGACCTCGACGCTGCGACGTCCTCGACGATGGATGCATCCGAGGCGCACTGGCGCGGTGGCGTCAATCGACAAGCCGCGCCCGCAGCAGCGTCGCACCAGCGCCTCGCATCCCAGGCTGCGA
>JAURDB010000166.1 GCA_030828175.1 Flavobacteriales bacterium | reverse complement strand
ACTTCATCGGTCACCACACCCCGCACCGTTGCCGTTTGGCCGAAGGCGGTCACAGCGCCAAACCAGAGGGAAACCCAAAGAGCCAAAGCGCGCAGACGGAATAGAAGGAACGGTCGATCTGTGGGCACAGGACAGCAAGTCGAAGTCATGGAACCCCAACAATCCGGGTATTGAAGAGGTTCAATGCCTCACCCCAAATCCAGATCAAGTCGCTTGCGCATGGTTTCCAAGGCAGGATTCTCCTCTGCCCAACTTTGGTAGCGGTCTTTGGGTGTGAGGAATTCCACCGCGGCTTCCACCTCTGACACTTCTACCTCCAACGCTATGCTGCCGTTGCCTACTTCAGTCCGTAGAAAGTGCAACAGCTGTGTGGCGCATTCCTTCAATTCATCGTATTGAACCTGATTGGCGACAGTCAATTTGATGGTGGCATCCGAAAAGCTCCATTCTCCCGTAGCAAGCGTTGCGGCCAGTCCCATCTTGTTCTTGGACTTCTGGTCTTCAACCAAAGCACTCCAGGCGACTTTCACGCTGTCTTCATCATAATCACGAACCAACCCTGACGTATCCGAAAGCTCTTCCTCTTCCTGAGAAGAACCCACTGCTGACATGCCCAGCATGCTTTTGCCTCCCAACAACCTACCCAAATTCCCGGATGGCTTTTCCGCCATTTTAGGTCTACCCAAAGTGGCAGCAAGGTCAGCGTCGATTTCGGCGATCACAGGCCGAGGCGGAGCGAGATTCTCATCACCTTCAACGACAGCGTCCATGGCATTCTCATGCGTTTCATCAACCTGTGATTCCTCAGATTGCGAAGACCCTGCAGCATCGGATTCTTCCACCCCTGCACTTTCATGTTCGACGGTTACGTTCGTTGAAGGCGGGAGAGGCGCTTGGGATGTGACCACCTTGATTACCGAAACCGGACTGATGGGATTGCCCCAACCCGTGATGGGAATCAGCTCATTTTTTTTTTGCCCCCTCCACGCTGACCGCTTCGAGGGAGCCGATGCGCATGAGCATCAATTCTACCAGTAGTCTCGGATGCCTGGACATTCGATACTGCTGATCCGCTTCGTTGGCACTCCCGATGGCTCCCACAAGGAAATGCAGACCACACCTTACCGCCTGGTCGCTGAAACGCTGGACTACGGACTCACCTGCTTCCATAAGGGTCAAGGTGGCCTCGTCCTTGCATACCATCAGGTTGCGCAAATGCTGCCCCAGTCCGGTGACAAAATGATGGGCATCAAAGCCCGCCGCCACAACCTCCTCGAGCTGTAATAACATATCACCAATGCGCCCCTCCAAGGCGGCATCCACTACGTTGAAATAGACATCGTGCCCCAGCACATTCAGGTGGCGCGTAACGGCCTCGTAGGTCACCCCTTCGGAACTAGAGGCCACCATTTGGTCGAAAATGCTCAAAGCATCGCGCATGGCACCGTCCGCGCGTTGGGCGATCACATTCAGCGCTTCGGGCTCCGCGTTCACCCCTTCTTGGCCCGCTACATAAGCGAGGTGCTCGGAGATGTCACGCGTCGTGATCCTTCGGAAGTCATAGATCTGACAACGGGACAGGATGGTGGGTAGGATCTTGTGTTTCTCAGTGGTAGCCAGGATAAATACCGCATGGGCTGGGGGCTCCTCAAGAGTTTTCAGGAAGGCATTGAAGGCATCCTTGGACAACATGTGGACCTCGTCGATGACGTATACCTTGTACTTGCCATCCTGAGGAGGAATACGCACTTGGTCAATGATGCTTCGGATGTGCTCCACCCCGTTGTTTGAGGCGGCGTCCAGTTCGAAAACGTTGAAACTACGCTCTGCCTGTTCGGTTGTGAAACCGTTGATGGCATTGGCGAAAATCCGTGCACAGGTGGTTTTGCCTACACCGCGTGGGCCACAGAATAAGTAGGCCTGGGCAATTTGACCGGATGCAATGCTGTGGCGCAGCGTGTCCGTAATGGATCGCTGTCCCACCACCGTCTCCCAACTTCTCGGACGGTACTTCCTCGCGGAAACCAGGAACGCACTTCCTTCTGCCATGTTCCAAAGTTGCGCACTGCAGGCCAAACCGCCTATCTTCAATTTTGCACAGGACGCCCACATTTTGCTTGCGTGAAGGGGTATGTGAAGAATCCTCGAGCGACCTGTTGCGAACCCCCGGCATTTGCCGTAGATTTGCGCCCCCTTTGCGCCAAGCATATGCACCGGAATCGATACGAAACCGTTTTTATCATCACTCCCGTCCTCTCCGATGAGCAGACGAAGGACGTGATCAATAAGTTCAAGGATCTCCTGAAAGACAAGGGAGCCAACATCACCCACGAGGAAAATTGGGGCATGCGCAAGCTTGCCTATCCCATTCAGAAGAAGTCCACGGGCTTCTACTACCTCATGGAGTTTGATGCGGATCCTTCCGTCATTCTTCCGTTTGAGACGGAGTTCCGCCGGGACGAGCGTGTTATCCGGTTCTTGACCACCCGCATGGACAAGTTCCATGTCGAGTATGCCGAGAGCCGTCGTGACCGTGAATCTGACCGCCGCGAGAGGCCCAAGCAGACAACGGCTGGGGCAGAAACCAACGCCTGAAAGCATTAGACCATACGATCATGGCTGCAAACAAGAACGTCCGTTACCTGAATCCCATCGCGATTGACACCAAAAGCGAGCGCTACTGCCGCTT
>JAURDB010000165.1 GCA_030828175.1 Flavobacteriales bacterium | reverse complement strand
CATTCACCAGGGCATTGAGAGTCTTCCGTGTTCTTGGCACCTAGTTTGGCTCCTCTCACTTGTCAACACCGCCCCTGCTTAACATTGTTGCTGAAGGTAACCATCTGAGCACCTTCCACTGGGCATCTTGGTGCTGTGAATCCATCACAGAAGCCCATCAGGAAGACAGCCCGGGACTCCTGGCTGAAAGGCCATTCACCCTGCGATCTACAGTGAATCTCGCAGGCATCGAATGGACAGGCCCCAGTTTAAATAATGGCTTTGTCGAATGACCGTTGAATCAAGGTGATTCAGCCACCGATACCAATTCCCTTCTCCATACGTCGTCGAGCTCCACCAATAGCCGTCAGACCCCAAATCACCATAGAAACCATCAAATCCTCCCGTCATGGCTCTGGCTCCTGATGGTCGTGCATCAAAGCCAACGGCATCCAGCCCATTACTGCTGTCAAAAACCCATCCTGACTGTGATTTAAGTGCGGTGCCTTCAGCACCGTCAAATCCTGATTCAGACAAGTGAATCTCCAATTCACTCCAGTCCTGATCTGACGGCACATGCCATCCTGAAGGACAAACATTCCTCTCATCGCGAACCACATGTCCGTTATAGAGAAATCCGAATTGCTGGATGTATTCACCCCGTTCAATGACATTCTCAGGGAACACACACCACGCACCACCCGACGTTGATTGCCAGTCCGAAGCGTATTCCATCTCCGGAATTACATCACCTCCGGCATATACCGTCGTGCGCAGATTTTCTGCAAACCAAACCTGTTCACCGATCTGCACAACCTCATAGGCATGCCCGTCAAATGTGACAGGGAGAAGTTCAAACTGACAACTGCCGTCGTCTTCGACAGCTTCAGCATCATAGTTGAGGGCATCTGGGTCGGTGCAACCAGAAAACACGCAACTACCGTCATCCTCGACAGCATTCGGATCATGGTTCAAGGCGTTGGAATCGGTACAACCCTGATGTTCTCTGCAACCACAAAACACACTGATGCAAACCAACAACAAGAGGTCTCTCGTGGTCATGTAATCCCAACGCTCTATGGCTCTATGGTGTTGCACAAGCATACATTCACAATGCAAAATGCACCATACTGGTGGAGCCGCCGGGAGTCGAACCCGGGTCCAAACAAGCAACGCCTGCAGCGTTCTCCATGCTCAGTCCACGATTGATTTTCGACCAGGGGCTGACCGTGGACGGCCCACCCTTGACTTAGCCTTGTAAAATTTCGCTACAGGGTCAAGACACCCCTTTCGCTAGATCCATTCTCCTGATGCCCCATTGCCTCGCGGATAGGATCCGAACGACGAGACGGGACAGCTCGTTCTGCCACCTAGTGGCTAGAATTAGGCGAATCCTCCGAGAGGATTAGGCCGCGAGCGCGTAGGAAGTGTTGCCAGTTATGGCTTGGGTTTCTTGATTAACGAGTAGCCACCCTACGCACTCGGCATGCTGACTGCGACGTTCAGACTTGCTGTCAAATCCAAAATCGGCCCCAGTTTTTTTGTTGCTATTTCCACTTCTTGGGTCGGGATGTCAGAGAACGCGGCACGCAGGTGTACTGACCGCTCCGTTCAAGACGGGACGGCCGACGAAGATACGGCTTGGGTTGCGCCGTGGTTAGTGGATGAGCAAACGTTGGCGGACGACACCGGCAGCCGTGGCCAGGCTGACCGTGTAGGATCCGCTCGGCAGACCGAGGTCCGTGCCGCTGCGATGGAGCTCGCCTTGCCATACGGGACGCCCCATGGCATCCACGACGGTGGCCACCGTGCCGGATTCAAAGCCCGCACCCATCAGGGGCTGGCCTTGGGCGAGCGGGTTGGGGAACAGCGCCGGTTGCACAGCGGACTGCCCTTCCACACCGGTAACGGGCGCGTCACCGAAGTAAACGTCGTCGAAGTAGTACGTAGTACCGCCCTCGACACCCTCATCGCCGAAGCCGAAGAAGACCACCAACAACTGATACGGAATGTTCACGTCGAGTTCGGGCCCTCCGGGCAGCTCATTGCCGAAGTTGAAAGACAGGGTTTCCCAGCCGGCCTGAGACGTGTACTGAATCGTTTCCACATAGTATTCTGCACCGGGCACCTCCGCCTTGAGCAAGATGGGCGTGCCCGCTGCAGGCGTCCACACGCGCATGCCGATGCTCTGCTCAGTCTCGGTGAAAGGAATCGGGTTGGCGAATCCTTCAATCGTTCCGATCATCGTTCCGGACCAACCCACCGCCACGGGCATTTTGACCACCTCCACAACATGATTGCCGGGCGAGGTGGGGTCTTCCACAACCTGGGACGCATTGCCCCAGAAGTCATACGTAGTGGGGTCCACAGCAGCATCCTCGAACGTGCAAGGAAGGTCGAGCTGGGCCAATCCCTCACTTGCATCCACCAATTCGATGTCATCGAAATAAAAGGTCGATTGGTCGCTGCCGTCACCTGTGGTCTCGAAATCAAACATGAAAACGAGCTTGTCGAAGGTCATGGAATACGCACCGGCGAAATTCCAATGCATGACTTCCCATCCGCCCTGCGTCACATTCCATTGGTCTACCTCCGTCTCCAGATATCCTTCCAATTTGAGCTTGATGCGAACACCTTGACGGGGGGACCACACCTTCATGCGGATGGAGGTCGCTTCCGAGAAATCCAACAAATCCACCAATGGGAGGAGGGAGCCTGCCCAGATCTGACCGCCGTCG
>JAURDB010000164.1 GCA_030828175.1 Flavobacteriales bacterium | reverse complement strand
AGAGGGTTTCGTCGATGATGAACTGCTCGACGAGGCCTGCGGTGAAGAATGGACCCAGGACTGCATCAATGAAATCGTGGCCTTGACCCTCCAGGATTACGGGGCCACTGTGGAGTACGTAGAGATTTCGTCCCCGGCCGTCAGCGGTTGGGATGATCCTGCCCTCTTCTCCGCCCTCAGCGAGAACTGCGAACTGGACGTTTATCGCTTCGACGCTGCGCCCATCAACCTCAATGATCCAGCTGTCCTAGGCTACCTCGCCGACAACGCTGAAGCCGACTTGGAATGCAACGGCATGAATGAGCCCTTGGGACTTGTCCTCGAGGAGGAATTCGTCACCGAAGTCAAGGTGTTGGACCTCTACTGGGAAATGCTCGAACTGGAGCTGGACGACATGCAGGCCCAACAGTTCCGCGAGTACGACGGCGAGACCATCGTCGACTTCAATTTCCTGCTCCGCTTCGAGAAGCAGGACTGATCCCTGGGTTCACAATTCAAACTCTCGCTGCAGACTTTCCACCGTCTCAGCGGGAAGGTCATTGACGTCCAAGAGCATCAGGCCGTCCAATGCGTTGTTGAAAAGGGGATCTCGGTTGAAACCGAGGATGCGGGCATTCTGGTGCAGGTATTTCTTGAGCAATACCGGAGAAGCCGCATGGCTCGGCTCAATGTCCGCCAAAATGCGATCGAGCTGCTTTACATCGTCCTGCGCCGATTCCAGCAGTGCATCCGTATCAACCCTCCGCTCCTCAAAGGCGAACGGCTTCCTGGGCTTGATGAACCGGGACCAGTGTTCATCCCAGAAATGACGCCTTACAAAGGCCATGATCAGGGCACGTGAGTACCGCTGGTAGTCACTGCTGATGGTCACAGGACCCAATATGTATCGCGCCTCAGGAGACTGGATAAGAAAACTCAGTATCCCCTTCCAGAGTAGAAAAAGCGGCATACGCTGACGCTGGTAATCCGGATGGATGAAGCTCCGTCCCAGTTCAAGCCCCTTGCGCAGGACCGGCTCAAAGCCCTTTCGCATCCTGAAGAGGGAATGGATGTAAAATCCGCGCGGGCCGAACCGCTCCATGATCACCCACCCTTCGCCTACACGATAGGCACCGGCCAACCGCTTGGCTGCTTTGTCCCATAAAAACAAATGCAGGTAGTAATAATCGAACTCATCAAGATCGCGAGAACGCTGGGTTCCTTCCCCGACTGCCCGGAAAGTTTCCTCCCTGCATCGCCCTATTTCATCGAGCATCGAGGGCATCCGATGGGCCGGCGCGAGGTACACCTCGAAGTCACCATGACCGAACATCTTCAGGTCCTCCATATTGGAAACCTCTTCCGCCAAATTCTCTGGGGCCATGCCCGGAGCAATGGGCTCCACCCTTTTCCGTCTTCGCAGACTTTGGAAATACTCCTTGCGGACCTCGAAACTCGCACCGAGGGCGTAGCTCTTGGCCCGAAGAAATCGCGCGATTTGCTCGGTTCCAGAAAATCCAGTCAGGTCTCCCGGACGCAGAGCCCGACCGATTCTCATCCTCAGCACACGCCCCTTCTTGTTGCGCACCTCCGCGGCCACCCTGAGAGAACGCAAGGAAGGATGAATCAGTCCCAGAAGCTGAAACAGCGGACTGTTGGCCCCATCAATGTACACTGGAACAACCGGCACCTGTTGTTTGGCCACCCATCCAACCACAGCAGTGGACCATCTGCCATCGGCTACAACGCCGGAAGAACGTCGGAAGCCAGAAACTTTTCCCGCGGGAAAAACACCGAAGCCGCCCCCTTCCTCCAGGTGCCTTGCTGCTGCTTTCCATCCTGAGAACAGTGGTTTTGGCATGCCACCCGGAGGCGTTTCTGACACCACACAAAAGGCGTCTTCCATTGCAGCGTGGTTCCCCAACAATGCATCCACTCCCAATTTGAAATCTGGACGAACCTGTCGAATGACCCGCACAAGTGCCAATGCATCGAGGATTCCGAATGGGTGGTTGGAAACGACAATGAAGGGCCCCGATTTGGGGATCCGTTCCCAATCCAACGCAGGCACCTCCCTCCGAATGTCCAATTGGCTGAACACCTCATCGACGAAATCTGCACCCTCCAGCTGGGCCAAGCGAGCATATCTCGCATTCAATTTATCAATGCCCGCAAACCGATGAAGCAATCCCACCAAGGGATGCCCTTGTTGCAGGCCCGTCCACTCGGCAAGGTCAGCCCGCGAAAACCAACGCATTCCGTCCGATGGGTTGTCCTGAACCATTCCACACCAAATTAGCCCACTCCTCGGTACAAAAGCTGCACCGGCCTTTGCCTAATTTCGACACCATGATTCGTCCGATTTCCATGCTTGCACTCGGTGCCATTTTCTTGGCATCTTGTGGCAATTCTGCCCAAGAAGAGCAACCCTCAGATGAGGACATGACATCCCAAGACCCCACAACGGAAGGGCCTGTGGGCCTTGAAATCCAAGGACACCGCGGCTGTCGCGGTCTGCTCCCCGAAAACACGGTGCCCGGTTTTGTTCTTGCCATAAGGGAAGGAGCCGATGTCTTGGAAATGGACCTGTGCATAGCCGGAGACGGTTCTGTCATCGTCAGCCACGAACCGTGGATGAGCCATGAGATTTGCTCGACACCCGATGGCCAGCGCATCTCCGCCGAATTAGAGCGGTCACACAATTTGCACAAATTGACAGCCGCCCAAATCAAGACCTATGATTGCGGCACTGCCCTGCA
>JAURDB010000163.1 GCA_030828175.1 Flavobacteriales bacterium | reverse complement strand
GGGGGTCGAGCTTGTCGGTCGCCTCCACGCAAAGCAACGTTTCCAGACTGGCCACAATGGCAATGGTCACACCGAGCATCCACACGGCTGAGTTGCCGATGGCGGAGAAATCGGGGGTGGTGATCAGTGAGCCCCACTCCTCCGGCTGAAGGATGGGCAGCTGGACCAATTGGGCTGCGGTGAGACCGCCGTCGCCGCGGGTGGCGAGGTGGATGCCGACGCCGGCGAGCACCGCGGCGAGGGAACCCGGGAGGATCTTGGTGAAGGATTGCTGCTTCATGAAGGGGCGCTCCCACAGGATGAGGATGGCGAGGCCGACCGCGGAAATGAGCACGGCCGTAGGCGTGATGTTGCCGAAGGCTATGGCCAGCTCGGTGAAGGTGTTCTGGCCGTCGGGCTGGATGAATTCGAGGTCACCCTCGGGGTCGGCATCGTATCCGAAGGCATGCGGGATTTGCTTTAAGAAGATGATGATGCCGATGGCCGACAGCATGCCCTGGATGACGCTGGATGGGAAGTAGAGGCCGATGACCCCAGCCTTGAGCGCGCCGAGAAGGAGCTGAACGAGGCCGCCTATGACCACGGCGAGCAGGAACGTCTCGTAGGTGGGCAGCGAATTGATGCCGTTCAGTACAATGACGGCGAGGCCAGCGGCGGGTCCGGATACTCCGACGGCACTGCCGGAGATGGGGGCGACCACGAGGCCGCCGAGGATGCCTGCGATCAGGCCGGCGAGCGGGGGTGCGCCCGAAGCCAGGGCGATGCCGAGGCAGAGGGGAAGGGCGACGAGGAAAACAACGAGAGAGGCAGGAAGGTCCTGCTTGAGGTGCTTGAACATGGGTTGGGATGGAAAAGGGATGGGGAAAACAGGACAATCCTGCTCTCAAGACGGTGGGCACGCGGCCCGAAAGTCAACCCAATTCCGGAGGTTCCCAGATCTTGGCTTCCACCATGGAGGACCAAACTCCTGAGGGGGCCACTTGGTGGAGCCGGAGGCCGTCGAGGGCCAGGCGGATGCGGTCGCCGTTCAGGAAGGCTTCGTACTCTGAAGTCTTGTCCTTCTTCTCCTTTTGTCCTTCTCTCTCCTCTTCCTGTCCTTCTTCGGACTCCTCGGATTCCAGATCGAATGCCATCATCGCACGCTCGCCTTCGAGGGCAAAGCAGACCTCTGCCAATTCAAGCCCCACACACCCCACGAGGAGCATGCCGAACAAAACCATGGCGGTGTGGCGCAGTGCGATCATTCCAACTGCAAAGGAACTTCCTTTCTTCATCAATGTTCATGTCTCGGGCACAGGTTTCACCTCATTTTGCAAACCCATTGCCCACACACCGCTTCATGGCTGCTCCTACCCTCCTTCGCATCGCTCCTGCCCACGACGAGCCCGTGGGTGGCCTTTCTACCCAACGCGCCTTTCCCACGGGCGCCCTCCCCGACCTGAACCCCTTCCTTTTCCTGAACCACCACGGTCCGCAGGTCTATGCGGCGGGCAACGCCGGACTGCCCTTTGGACCGCACCCGCACAAGGGATTTGAAACGCTCACCTTCATCGAGGAGGGGCTCCTGGCCCACCGCGATTCCACGGGCGGATCCCACGTCAGCGGTCCGGGCGGCGTGCAATGGATGACGGCAGGCAGCGGCATCGTCCACACTGAGGTGTCTCCCGAGGAATTCATGCGCGACGGCGGCCCTTGCCACCTGTTGCAGCTGTGGATGAACCTGCCGGCGGCACTCAAGGGAGTAGCTCCATCCTACCAATCCGTGGAGCCACAAGGGCTGGCTGAGGGCCATGGAGAAGGTTGGTCGATGCAGGTCATTTCAGGTCAAACCGAGGTCGAAGGACAACCGCTGAAGGGGCCGGTGAATTCGCTCACGGGACTGTTCACCTCGCGGGTGAAGCTGTCGGCCGGGGCACATCTTGCCTTTGAAGTCCCCGAGGGACGTACGCTGCTTCTGTACGTTGTTTCCGGGGCGGTGCAGTGTGACGACGCCACGCTCCGTCCCTTTGCCACGCCCGTATTTGACCGCAATGGGGGCACGCTGGCCCTCGAAGGCCTGGAAGACAGCACGGTGCTCCTGTGCCACGGTGACCCCATCGACGAACCGGTGGTAGCCTATGGTCCCTTCGTGATGAATACGGAGGAGGAGATCCACACGGCTTTTGCCGAATTCCGCGCCGGGAAATACGGCCACGTGGAATGAAAAAGGCCCGCTCGGGGCGGGCCTTTTTCTGATGGGATCCTTGGGGATCAGAAGCGGTCGAGGTTCATGACCTTGTCCCAGGCCGCCACGAAGTCGCGGACGAAACGGGCCTCTCCGTCGCCGCATCCGTAGACCTCTGCAAGGGCGCGGAGCTCGGTGTTGGAACCGAGGATGAGGTCCACGCGGGTACCGACCCACTTGGTCTCTCCCGTGCCGCGGTCCTTTCCGACGAAGGCGTGCTCACCACTGTCGAGCGGGGTCCACTCCGTCTCGAGGTCGAGCAGGTTCACGAAGTAGTCGTTGGTCAGCGTTCCGGGGCGGTCGGTGAAGAAATCACGGATCGTTGTTTCTGCGTCGATCGCCGATGCGTTTTGAAGGCGGAACACCCGCAGTCGGCTGGATTCGGCGACGGGCTGATCAATTTTCTCAATCAGTTCGCGAATCCCGTTGATCGCCTCTTTGCGACCGATCAGCAACAACGCGTTGGGCGAATCCAGCGAGGTGATGCTGACTTCGCCCTGACCGAGGGCTTCTTCGATCCGCTTTTCCTCGCCCGGCGCGAGCGGCATGCTCTGCAGGTCGATGATCGATCCGTCCTCGCCACGCGATAACC
>JAURDB010000162.1 GCA_030828175.1 Flavobacteriales bacterium | reverse complement strand
CCCATGTTCCGTGCTGGAGCACCTGCTCTACAATCTCACGGTGAACCCGACGTCCGGAGAAACGCTCTGGCGAAAGGCTGCGCCGATCGAGGATGAGCGTGCTGGTATCGCTGATGCTGTGCCGCATGTCTTTCCGTTCCTTGGGTTCAATCTTCTTCTCCTTCCAGACCGTCGTAGTCCAACTGGTCCAGCAGGTAGACCATGGAGGTCAATGCCGCAGCACCCAACTTCAGCTCCCGCTCGTGGACGTTTTCAAAGATGTCGCGGTTGCTGTGGTGGTAGTCGAAATAGCGCTGGGAATTGGGGCGCAGTCCTACCATCAAAGGGCGCTTCCCGGCAGGCTTCTCCTTTTTGAGCGGCCCTATGTCCACCCCGGCACCGCCCCGGCGCATGTCGCCCACACCGTAGTCCATGAAGTTCTCTCGCCAGGCCCGAACCGCATCTGTCGCAACATCGGCGGCATCGATCGAGAAACCGCGCGGCGCATCCCCACCGGCATCGCTCTCGACGGCCGCCACGTGCCATTCCCCGCGCTCCCTGGCACGCTCGGCGTAGGTCTTGCCTCCATTGTTTCCGTTCTCCTCATTGATGAAGAGCACCACCCTCAACGTGTGCCGAGGTCGGTATCCCAAGACATGGAGGCTGCGCAAAACCTCAATGCTGTGAACGACGCCTGCGCCGTCATCGTGTGCCCCCTCCCCGATGTCCCAGCTGTCCAAGTGACCTCCCACCACTATGAAGCGGTCCGGATACTCCGTCCCGGTCCATTCGGCGATCACATTGGCCTGTGTCTTGTCTTCATGCACGACACAATCCATCTCAAGGCCCACGCGCACAACATGACCCGCCTCCACGAGCCCGGCAATGCGGCGCGCATCGACGGTGCTCACCGCCGCGGCCGGCACCTGTCTGACGGCATCATCATAACGCATGGCTCCCGTATGGGGGAACGTATCCAATGCATGTGTCAAGGACCGAACGATGGCCGCCACTCCATTGTGCTCCGCGGCCACCACTGCACCCCGAGAGCGCTGGTCATTGGCACCGCCATATGCACCACCGGCATTGATCATCAGTGGATCCATCGGTCGGTTGAAAAACGCCATCCGACCGGCCAACCCTTCCGGTCCCAGGCTGTCCAATTCGTTGAAGTGCCGGAAGACCGCCACCTCCGCTTCCAAAGGCCCATCCGTTCCCACACTCCCACCGAGGGCCGAAATCCGCAGGGGCTCAGCCGCACCTCCATCGACGCGCAGCCAACCGCGTTCGGGACCGCCCCGTTCCCAATGCGGCACCACAACCGGTTGCATCCTGACCTCACCTGCACCGATTTCCTGCAAAGTTCGGGCGCCCCACAGAATGGCCGCATCCGCTTCCGGCGATCCGCTCAACCGGGCCCCTACGTCCTTGCAAAGCACACGCAAGTCCTCGTAACACCGCCCTTCTCCCAGAATCTGCGCATGGATCTGCGCCACCATGGCAGAGTCAGCCTCTTTCCAAGAGGGTTGACCCCAGCCCACAACAGGACCAAACCCAACCATCCATACCAAGACCCAACCGACCAGGGACACAGGCCTACATTCCATCCATTGCATCACATTCATGACATCCAGCTTCCATTGTTCAGGTCCAAACCTTGACCGGTAATGCCCTTCTGCTCCTCAGACATCAGCCACGCCACGAAATCCGCGACTTCCTCAGGCTGGCTCATGCGCCCCGTCGGCAGCACCGCACATTGCTGGGCGTGACACGCCTCGTAGCTCATTCCTTGTGCCTCCGCCATCCGCCTGATGGAATCCCGTGCCATCGCCGTTTCCACCCAACCAGGACAAACCGCATTCACCAAAATTCCATCCGGGCCCCACTCTACCGCCAAACTGCGCACAAGGCCCAACACTGCCGTCTTTGACGTCACATAGGCGGTTTGTCCAGGCACCCCAAAGCGCGCGAGCACACTCGAAGTCACCACCGCATGCCTACGGCCTTCAGGTGCCTTGAGCAAATGAGGGCGCGCCGTCTGCAACGTCACGTATACCCCGGTAACATTGGCCCTCATGATCTCATCCCACCGATCGTCAGCAGGGTCTTGCGCATATGCATTCGCCCCACCGATCCCGGCATTGGCAAAGACACCCACCAAAATCCGGCCTGGGACGGCCTCCATCGCAGAATCCAAGGCCGCGCTAAACGCCCGGCGATCGGCCACATCCAAAGGCATCACCTGATGGGTACCGCCGCCGGCCAAACCCTTCTTGGTCGCCTCCAAGGCGTCCAAACGCCGCCCTACCAACAGGACATCGAAACCATCCCGAGCAAACCGCCCGGCCGCAGCACGTCCAATTCCTGATCCCGCGCCTGTAATAAGCACCGTGTTCCTCATGGTGCGAAGATGGCACATCTGTGAAAAGAGAAAGGCCCGACTTGCGTCGGGCCTTTCCGTTGTTATCGACGAAGGACTGGGTCCTTCCCGTTTTGTGATCAGCAGTCGGTACCGAAGGCACCGAGGAAAATCAGCAAGTCGGAGGTCGTTGTCTGACCGTCGCCGTTGAGGTCGGTCGGGCAGGGGTTCGCGATATCGAACGTGCAAGAACCGTCGTCATTGGTAGCAGTATCCAAGTAGTTGGAAGCATCCGGGTAGGTGCATCCCATCACCACAGCACTGAAGTCACAGAGCTCGTCGTTGGAGATATCTACGCTGTCCGGAGACACGTAGTTCGGAGCGATCGGCAATGTGCAACCCTCAGTACAAGCCACACCTACACCCACGCTGTAAGTTCCAGGACCGCCTGACGTGTTGTTGAAGGCAGCACCTGAAATCGTCCAGCTCACCTCACTTGGGAACGAACCGTTGGTAACGATCAAGGTGTAACATCCAGCAGCATCCAAACAGATCTCATCCGTGTCGAATTCACCGTCGTTCTCATTGCTGGCCAAACCACCTTCTGCAACCAACGTGCCATCGGCAG
>JAURDB010000161.1 GCA_030828175.1 Flavobacteriales bacterium | reverse complement strand
AGCTCGAGGTGTCAAACCTTCAGGGGCAGGTGACGGCGAGGCTTGACCTTCCCAATGGGTGCCCCACCGGATCGTACACTTTGGATGTGGCCGATTGGCCGAAAGGCATCTACCTCTATCGCATCCACTCGACCCCAACCACACCCGTGCGGGGCAGGTTCATCATCGACTGAAAGCATTGCCTGCTCCGGCACCGCCATGAAATCCATTGTACTGTCCTCTGCCTTTCTCCTCTTTGCCGCCAACTTCTCCTTGGCGCAGTTGGCCAGTTTGACGGACGCGCAGGGCCTGCCTGAGGGGACGCACACTTTTGATTTCGGCAATGGCAGCTTTGACGCCTACATCGATGCGGAGGGCTGGATGCTGTGGGCGCAATACCACCACCAAGGTGGCACCAATCCGGGGCTCAATGTCATCGCTCCCGGTGGCAACCTGCCCATCTATGACCCTTGCGCATTGGGGTGCGACCTGAGCTGGGACAACACCAAATGGGGGCACGGCAGCCGCGCCTTTGCGCAGAGCATCCCCGACGACGAGCTCTGGCTTCGATGGGAAGCGACCACGTCCCACCACAACCGGAAAATCCACTTCGAGAGCCCGGTCCTGGGCCGTTGGCTTTCGGATGACGGTGGTGATTTCACGCCCGAAATCACTTTCATGAACGTGCTGAGGGACGACCACACGGCCTTCCTTCCGGCCTCGGCCGGGGCGAGTTCACAGAATGTGGGTGCGGACCATGTGATGGCCCAGGGACCGTTTTGGAACTTCAACCAGCAGAGCTGGGAAATCCAGTCCGGCAACCGCTGGAACGTGGACGACGTGCGAAACGACGATGGATCGCTCATCCTCTACGAGCACAGCACCCTCCACCGCGTGTGGGTCAAGCCCGTGCCCTTCAACGGCGCCCTGCTGATGACCGCCTTGTGCGACTTGCAGGACCACATCAACGGCGCCCAGTCGCTGTCGGAAGCGGCCCTGACCCAAATCAAGAACACCATCAACATCTACGCCGACGAATTGCCCGAGAGCGAGGACATCATGGTCAAGGCTTTGGCGGTCATCGCGGACTACGACGCCCAGATCGGCCCGCTGTTCACCACGCCCAACACCGCCAACGGCTTCAGCAAGGACCCCGACTCGGCGCCGGGCATGGAGCGGGAGCGCGCGATGGTGGCCCTGCAGCAGGCCGTTTTCGACCATATGATGACCCCTGCGGTGCACGCCGCACACCCCGAACTGGTCGAGGGGACGGTCTTCCAATCCTGCGTCAACTTCCCCGGTCAGGTGGCGCCTCCGACCGACCCCGATGTGGTGCACACGGTGCAGATCCGCGGCGATTTTGCCGACCCCGAGGGCATCAACCCCTATTTCAACATCAACAACGATGGCACGGAACACGCCTTGCGGCCCACCGGACTCTACCTCGCGCCGGGCAGCGTGGCCACCATCACCGTACCCAGCAGCCTCGTGGGAGAGGATTTCCACGTGCGGGTCGGCGCACACGAATGGGACCTGACGAACAAGCCGCTGTACAAGCGCCTCGACCGCATCTCCAAGAAGTTCGCCCTGGACGCCACCACGGTGGAGGTGTTCAACCCGCTGGGCGGGGCCATCGCCATCCTGGTACCCTATGGTGCCGACGCGGGCATTGTGGAGGTGAGCGTGGCCAATGCGGTGGAAGCGCCCTTCTTCAGCCTGAAGTCCTTTGATGCGACGGTCGATTTCGAAGCCGAACTCGACAAGCCGGGACCGTGGGCGGTGTTCGAGACGGACAACGTCATGTGGACCATCCCCAAGCACTCCATCGTGCCGGGGCAGTACGACCTCATGCAGGCCATGCTCGATTGGGACACCGCACTGCAGGCCATCAACACCATCATGGGCCGCGAGCTTGTATCCGACAAGCACAACCTCTACCTCATCGCGGACGTCCTGATCCGGGGTGGGGCCTATTCCATCGGATACCCGATGTCCAACACGCCGTTGAACTACACGCAGGTGCCCGGTTCGGTCTACTTCATCGATGGGCCGGGTCCCAACGACGAGGTCACCTTCCACGAGTACGGACACGCCCTCAACATGTCGAAGTTCCCTGGCGAAACAGAGGCGTTGGTCAACTTCCCCTACATCATGGCGATGAACTTCGGCCTGGGTGAGGAGCTCAATGAGGCGGTCATGCACAGCTTCGTGCCCAACACCTTCAACATCGACCGTTCCGCCACCCACCGCCTGGTGTCCAACAGCTTTGGTTCGTCGCGCGACATTACCAATTCGACCACCAACGAGGTGCGCTATCAGCACCGCGGATACGCCCATTATTTCGAAATCGTCAGCCTGCTCGGATGGTGTCCGCTGCAGGCCTTCTGGGAGAGCGAGTACGAAGACTTCCTCGTGGGCATGGAACACAGTGAGGGCGACAGCGACAGCCGCATCCTGCGCATGTCCCGGGCCGCCGAGGAGGACCTGAGACCCCTGTTCCACGTCTTCGGCATCCTGCCGCAGGATGCGGCAGCCCTCGATGCGACCTTCGTGGCAGAAGGTATCGTTCCGTCGCTCGCGGTCCATGACCGACTCCAAGAATACCTCGGACTCATCCCCACCGACAACGCCGCCTTTGTGGACTACGCCCTGACCGTCTATCCGGGGCTCTACCCCGACGGTCCCGGCGCCAACCCCGACTACGGCGTGGGGTGGCATTACCAGAAATCCCTGACCTATGACGCGGCGGAAGCGGCCGACCGGACGGCCATCCTGGAGGACATCATCGCTCTCTACTACCCTTCAGGTGCGCCCGCGCCCAACCCCAATCCTTGCGCCCTGGCGCCGGACTGCCCACCGGACTTCGATGAGAACGGCACGGTCAACGTGGCGGACGTCCTCTACGTGCTCGGCAGCTTCGGCTGCTCAGGCGACTGCCCCGCCGACCTGGACGGCGACAACATCGTCGGCGTCACGGATGTCCTGTTGGTGCTCTCCCAATTCGGCCTCCCCTGCGACTGAACGACCGGAATCCGCGCTACACCTTCTGCCATGAACACCACCCTCC
>JAURDB010000160.1 GCA_030828175.1 Flavobacteriales bacterium | reverse complement strand
ATGGGCGGCATCATCTGCGTCGATTTCATCGACATGGGTGAGACCGGCAATCGACGTGAGTTGACTGAGGCCTTGCGAAAAGCGATGAAGCCGGACAAGGCCAAGCACAACGTGTTGGCTCCGAGCCGGTTTGGCGTTGTCGAGATCACGCGCCAAAGGGTTCGCCCGGTGACCGACATCAAGACGTCAGAAGTCTGCCCTTCCTGCAATGGAACGGGCCAGGTGACGGCAAGCATCTTGGTGACGGACGGCATCGAAGCGGCGCTTCAGGCCGCGGCTGACCGCGGTTTGGGCCAAGTGACGTTGATGCTTCATCCCATGGTGGAGGCCTACATCACCAAGGGTTGGTGGAACAACCAGCTCAAGCGCTGGAAGAAGGCGTTCGGCTTGAAGATTGTGGTGGAGGCCAACTCATCCATGGAGTTGCTGGAGCACAATCTCTACGACAATCAAGGGGAGGAAATTACCCTTTGAAAGCATTCGGTCGGGGCGGTATTTCCTTGGGCCAAGCGAGGAAATGCCGCTCCACCGGCATGCTGAGTGCACTTAAATTCAAATGGTCGGACGCCGCGGCAACGTCTCGCACGGAGCCGTCCTTGTACAGCATGGTAATGCCGTGGGAGGCGGTGGAATATGCGCGGTTGTTGATTCGGTCATGCAACACGAAGTAGCTCGCATCCTCCATCGATAAACCGAAGACTTTGCTGACCATCTCCAATCTTTCTGCAATGTCGTTTTGATCGAAGGGGGCATCACGCAATTCGATCTTGAACACCCTTCGATGAATGAGCCTTTGGCAAAGCTGTGAGAGCACGGGGTCAGAGTGGTCCTGCCAAGCCTTTATGCAGCAGATGACGTCGTTGTCGTCCAGGGCACAGAATGAACCGAGCACCTCAGGGTCGGCCATGAATCGGGCGCGGTCGAGGTCTTCCTGCAAAAAAGGAGCCAATGCCGGTGTGGACCACACTTCGTCTCCACGCCGGGCGAGCTCCCCGGCCCTCTCGAGGATGCGCATCATCATCCATTCAGCCGCCAGCACCGTTTTGTGCAGGTAGACCTGCCAGTACATCAGGCGACGGGAAATAATGAATTTCTCGATGGAATAAATCCCCTTTTCATCCACGACCAGCCGCCCCTCGTGGACGTTGAGCATCCGGATGATGCGTTCCGAGCTGATCATGCCCTCACTGACCCCTGTGAAAAAGCTGTCCCTACGCAGGTAGTCCATCCGGTCCATATCGAGTTGGGAGGAAACCAAATCATGAAGGAAGCCCTTGGGGTGGTGGTCGTTGAAAATCTCGATGGCCACATCGAGCATGCCGTGGAACTGGGCATTGAGCTCATTCATGATGAGCGTGCTGATTTCCTCATGGTTCACGCCATTGACAATGCTGTGCTCCAACGCGTGGCTGAAGGGGCCATGCCCCACATCGTGGAGAAGGATGGCCAGACACGCTCCTCGGTACTCCTCTTCGGTGATGACAATGCCCTTTTCCCGCAAGGAGTCCAATGCCTCCTGCATGAGAAACAGGGCGCCTACAGCATGGTGGAAGCGGTTGTGGACCGCGCCGGGGTATACCAGATGGCTCAGGCCGAGTTGGCTGATTCTGCGAAGCCGTTGTACCCAAGGATGATCAAGTACCTGCGTGAAATCCGCGTGTCGCAGTTGAATGAATCCATAAACTGGATCGTTGAGCAGCTTGGGACGTGCGGACATGGCCGAAATTTGGTGTCTTTATTTGCACCTGCATCGCCGGAATGAAATAATTCTGGACAATCCCCATTGAAGCATTCATGACCCGCACTCCACACATCCTCTGGGCCGACGATGAAATCGACCTGCTCAAGCCGCACATTCTGTTCTTGCAAGGCAAGGGCTATGAAGTGACCGGTTTCACCGATGGGGCAGCCTTATTAGAAGCCTTGGAGGAGGACCGCATCGTGGATGTGGTGTTCTTGGACGAGAATATGCCCGGTCTGACTGGCTTGGAGACATTGCAGCGGATCAAAGAGAGAAGACCCCATCTCCCTTGTGTGATGATCACCAAGAGCGAAGAGGAACACATCATGGAGGAGGCCATTGGCTCCAAGATGGCCGACTACCTGATCAAGCCCCTGAATCCGAATCAAATCCTCTTGTCACTCAAGAAAATCTTGGATGAGAAACGGCTGGTGGGAGAGAAGGCGATGAGCGATTACCAGCGCGAATTCCGAGAGTTGGGCATGCGCTTGATGGACAGGCTCGGGCGAGCCGACTGGGAAGACATTCACAAACGTCTCGTTCATTGGGACCTCGAGTTATCTGCTTCGGGTGACGAAGGGATGTCCGAGATTCTGAAGATGCAGCGCGTCGATGCGGGTCGCCAGTTTGCGAAATATGTGACCGGCCATTACGAGAGCTGGTTGGTGGATTTGGACCGCTGCGATTCGGAGGAAGCCCCGCTGCTAGCACCCAAAGTCTTGGAGGCCTCAGTGAAACCGCTATTGGACCAGGGCAAGAAGACCTTGTTCGTGCTGATCGACAATTTCCGTTACGATCAATGGCGCGCCCTGGGGCCGTCCTTGGCGGACAGTTGGCAAGTGCAATCCGAGCGGATGCACTGGAGTTTTTTGCCCACGGCCACCCAGTACGCTCGGAACGCCCTCTTCGCTGGTATGGTACCCCATCGTATTGCCCAGTCTCACCCCCAATGGTGGAAGGACGAGCAGGACAAAGGCTCCAAGAACGCCCATGAGGCCGACTTGTTGGGAGTCCAATTGAAGCGCTGGGGTTTCCAAGGGAGTTGGGGTTACCATAAAATCACCGACTTGGCAGCAGGCCGGAAATTGCTGGAGGATTTCCATCAAATCAAGGCCCGCGACTTCACGGCGGTCGTCTTCAACTTCGTGGACATGCTAAGCCATGCCCGCACAGAAAGCGAGATCATCAAAGAGCTTGCAGAGGACGAAGGCTGCAAGTACGAAATATATTTGGATCATTTAAATCTGCCAACTTTTGGCATCGGTCACCTGATTACTGAGGCTGATCCAGAGTATGGTCAACCCATCGGCACACCGGTAGATGAAGAGCGTGTACGCAAAGCTTTCAATCTAGACATCGCAGTCACCCTTGATGAATGTCATGTTTTGTATGACGACTTCAATGACC
>JAURDB010000015.1 GCA_030828175.1 Flavobacteriales bacterium | reverse complement strand
GTCATGACGCAGCAAGATGGCGAAATAGAGAATCCGGAGGGAGGAGACCTGCATGATGTTGGCACTGTGGCCCGCATTGTGAAAATGCTCCGAATGCCCGATGGCTCCAACACCGTCATCATCCAGGGCAAGCGGCGCTGCCGCATGGGTGAGGTTCTGGAAACCGAACCTTATCTGAGGGCGCGGATATCTCCCTTCCCCGATGCGGAAGACCGATGGGACGACACGGAACGTGAGGCCATGCAACAAAGCTTGCAAGAGATGAGCATGGACGTCATCCAGAACAGTCCGAACATCCCCTCCGAGGCAGCCATCGCCATCAAGAACATCGACTCCTTGCGCTTCCTGGTGCACTTCATCGCGTCCAACATGAACGCGGAGAAGCAAAAGAAGCAGGACCTGCTCCAGATTCCCGGCTTGAAGGGCCGCGTCGAGAAGGTCATGGAACTGCTGGGCGAGGAGCTGAAGGTGCTGGAGCTCAAGCACGACATCCAGAGCCGGGTCAAGACCGACATCGAAAAGCAGCAGCGCGAGTTCTTCCTGCACCAGCAGATGAAGCAGATCCAGGAGGAACTCGGATCGGACCCGCACAAGGAGGACATCGCAGGCAAGAAGGCCCGCGCTGAAATGAAGGACTGGCCGGAAAAAGTGGCCGAGACCTTTGCCAAGGAGATTGGAAAGCTCGAGCGCATGAACACGCAGAGTGCCGAGTACAGCGTCCAGTCCAACTATCTCGACCTCCTGCTGGACCTTCCATGGAACATCACCTCCGAGGACAACTTTGACCTGGCCCACGCCCAGGAAATCCTGGACGAGGACCACTATGGGTTGGAGAAGGTGAAGGAGCGCATCATCGAGCACCTCGCAGTCCTGAAGCTGAAGGGAGACATGAAGTCGCCCATCATTTGTCTCTATGGACCGCCGGGGGTGGGCAAGACCTCCTTGGGCAAGTCCATCGCCAAAGCGCTGGGCCGCGAATATGTGCGCATGTCTTTGGGCGGTATGCGGGACGAGGCGGAAATCCGCGGTCACCGGAAGACTTACATCGGCGCCATGCCCGGTCGGGTCATCCAGAACCTAAAGAAGTCAGGAACGTCCAATCCCTTGTTCGTCCTCGACGAGATCGACAAACTGAGCCGAGACCTCCACGGCGACCCCTCCTCTGCCATGCTCGAGGTCCTCGACCCCGAGCAGAACAGCGCCTTTTACGACAACTACCTCGAGCTCGATTACGACCTCTCCAAGGTGATGTTCCTGGCCACCTCCAACTCGTTGGCCACCATTCAGCCCGCCTTGCGGGACCGGATGGAAATCATCGAAGTGACGGGATACACCGTGGAAGAGAAGGTGCAGATTGCGTTGCGTCACCTGATCCGCAAGCACGTTGCCGAGACGGGCATCACGGAGGAGCAGATTGAAATCCCGCAGGAGACGCTGGAGAAGATCTGTGCGGAATACACCAACGAAAGCGGGGTACGAGGACTGGACAAGCGCATCGCCAAGGTGGTCCGCCACCGCGCCGTTCAGATTGCGATGGACATTCCACACGACATCCGCATTGCCCCGGAAGAGCTCACCCACATCCTCGGCCCCTCCCACGAGAAGGAGCGCTATGAGGGCAACGATGTGGCAGGGGTGGTCACGGGACTTGCGTGGACGCCTGCCGGTGGAGACATCCTTTTCATCGAAACGAGCATCGTCAAAGGCAAGGGAAAGTTGACCCTGACTGGAAACCTGGGGGATGTGATGAAGGAAAGCGCCGTCATCGCCCTGCAATACCTCAAGGCCCATGCGGAAGAGCTGGACTTGGATCCCAAGGTGTTCGATACCTGGGACGTCCACGTGCATGTGCCCGCGGGTGCGATTCCCAAGGACGGTCCCTCGGCCGGCATCACCATGTTGACCGCATTGGCCTCCATCTTCACGCAGCGGAAGGTCAGGAAATTCCTCGCGATGACCGGTGAAATCACCCTGCGCGGACAGGTCCTGCCGGTCGGCGGCATCAAAGAGAAGCTCTTGGCGGCCCGCCGAGCCGGCATCAAGGAAATTGTGCTTTGCGAAGCCAACCGAAAACACGTGGAGGACATTCAGGCACGATACCTCAAAGGATTGCGTTTCCATTACGTGAAAACGATGACCGAAGTGGTGGAGCGCGCCTTGCTGAAAGAGAAGGTGGAGACTCCGCTCGAGATTCTATCCGCTGAATGAATCGGATGGCCCCTTTCTGCCGGCATTTTGCTGTCCTGATTGGATCCCTGCTCCCCCTTGCAGTCTCGGCTCAATCGGAAACCGTACCACGCCCTGGATTACTGGATTTGCCTCTTTCCGCTCGGTTTGCAGGGTCTGCGGAAAGCATGGGAGCGCCATTGCATGCGGAAATGGGAGATGCCCTCGGTCAGGCTTCACTGTTGGACTCAACGCATGCCGGCCAGTTGCACCTGGCATACATGGACTACTTCGCCGGCACAGCCATGGCTTCTGTCATGTATGCCAGTCGACCCGAAAAGCGCAAATGGGTTTGGCACACAGGGCTCCGCAACCTGGGATACGGGACCTTCACAAGCCGGGATCCTGTGGGGTCTGAGACGGGCAGCTTCAGCGCTTCAGATGTGTCATGGGTATCCGGAATCAGCATTCCCGTGGACAGCAACTTGACGCTTGCCGTTGCCTCTTGGCTGGGCCAAAGTGGATACGCCGAGCGCCGGTCCTCCTTTGCCCAATTGGATTTGTCGGCCAATTATTTCCGCAGAGACCGACAATTGCGGGTGGCCTTGAACTGGCGCCCTTGGGGGGGCATGAGAACCGCCAATGCAGGAGGGGTAACCGGAGGGTTTGAGTCCGACATGCGGCTGTCCTTGACCAAGGGATTCGATAACGCACCGTTCATCCTCTACACGACCTATGATGAAATGCAGCAGTGGGACCTTGCCCCGGAAGGTTTCTATGACGACACCATAGACCCTTTGACCGGGGATACCTTGCCCAACGGAACATGGGCCTTTGGCGACCGGCTTCTGAGGCACCTGGCCATCGGTACTGGACTGCAACTCGGCGAAAACCTGGCTTTCCGCTTTGGGTATCACCACCGGCGGCGGCAGCAACTGCGATTGAACAATGCTCCGGGTACGGCCGGATTCGCATGGGGTCTGGACTTCAAGGTCAAGAGGTTCCATTTGGCAGTCGCCCGCAATACCTATCACACAGCAGGTGCTTCCACCCACCTCTCCATCCGCACCCGATTGACCAACCGTTGAGCCCCCGTCCTTGCTACCTTCGGGGCTGCGGAAACGACCACACATCAATGAAACGCATCAGCATCGCCATTGACGGACTCAGTGCTTCTGGAAAAAGTACACTGGCACATGGGCTGGCCAAGGCGTTGAATTACCTGTACATCGACACAGGCGCCATGTACCGTGCGGTTACCCTGTTCGCCATTCGGGAAAAGCTCGTCGATCGCGAGGGAAATCTGGACGAGGAAGCCATGATGGAGGCCCTTCCTCAGGTGTATCTGACGTTTCGGTTCAACCCGGGTTCAGGAAGGAGCGAAATCTGCCTCAATGGACGGAACGTGGAAAAGGAAATCCGAAGCCATGAGGTGTCTCGGCATGTCAGTGTGATTGCCAAAATGCCCGCAGTGCGAGAGAAGCTGGTGCGGGCACAACGCCGGATGGGCGAAATGAAAGGAGTCGTCATGGACGGCAGGGACATCGGAACCGTGGTTCTTCCCGATGCGGAATTGAAATTTTTCATGACCGCCAGCATGGAAGCCCGCGGCAAGCGCAGGTTTCTTGAAATGCAGCGCAAAGGGCGCGCTGTGACCCTCGACGAGATTGTAGAGAATCTGGGAAGCCGCGACCTCATCGACAGCACGCGCGACCACAGTCCCCTCACCCAGGCAGAGGATGCCATTGTGATTGACAACAGTGATTTGTCCATCGAGGAACAATTCGATCACATGATGGCCTGCGTGAAGCAAGTCCTCGAAGGATGAGGCTGACTTGCTCGGTTTGGATCTGGCTTTCCTTGGCGCTGTTCAGCTGCAGCCAAGGGGGAGCTCAGCCCCGTAGCACCGGCCCCATCCGTCCGGAATTCCTATCGGGAGATTCTGCCCTTGCGTTGGCACAGCTGGACTCGATGTCCATGCGGCAGCGCATTGCGCAGCTGATGATGGTCCCTTTGTACTCCAAACCGGGAGAGACCGCATCGTTTGAAGAAGTGAGAGGCGACATCCTGTCGTTTGGAATAGGAGGGGTCATTGCGATGCAAGGCGACACCGCGGGAACGCGGCGCAACCTCGCGACCTTGGACAGCATCGCCCGCACCATTTCAGGGGTAGGACTGCTCACGGCGATGGACGCGGAGTGGGGATCGGGAATGCGCCTTTCAGATGGCCTCTCCTTCCCAAGGGCCATGGCTTTGGGCGCCACGGAAAATCCGGACCTGGTGCGTTTGGCCGGAAAGGCAGCAGGACTTGAGTTGAAGCGACTGGGCATCGGCATTGATTTTGCCCCGGTAGCGGACGTCAACAGCAATCCTGCAAACCCTGTCATCGGCAATCGCTCCTTCGGATCCCGCCCTGAAGAAGTGGGCGAACTCGCCGCTGCTTGGGCAGAAGGCTTGCGTTCCGCAGGTGTCATGGCGGTAGGCAAGCATTTCCCGGGTCACGGGGACGCCGACCTCGACTCTCATCTTGCCCTGCCCTTGATTGCTTCCGACAGCGCCACGATGGCCCAGACGGAGTTGCCTCCCTTCATCACATTGATAGACCGTGGCGTCGAGGGCATCATGACCGCCCATTTGGAGGTGCCCTCCATGGATTCCACATCAGGGCTTCCTACTTCTTTGTCACCGCTTGTAGTCAACGACATCCTGATCGATTCCTTGGGTTTTGAAGGGCTGGTGTTCACCGATGCACTGACCATGGCAGGCGCAGCAGACCCCGTTCCTCCCGGAACACGGGAGGTCGCTGCCCTCGTTGCTGGCAATGACGTGCTTCTGTTCCCTTCCGATCCCGGCGTCGCTTTGGACAGCATCGAGGCTGCACTCCTGAGGGGAGAACTGGATACGGCTCGGGTCAATGAGGCATGCATGAAGGTCCTGCTCGCCAAACAATGGACCCGGCGACCAGCGGCCAACCCGACATCGGAAATATCCCAACAGCGCCTGCAAGCACAAGTGCGGGAAGCCATGCTCGTGCGCTTGGGGCGGGGAGCGATTCTGGACCCTTCCGTGCGCACGGGGTTGATCATCGTGGGCAATGAAGGAAGGGCCTTGGAGAACCGGCTCCGATTGACTTTCCCTCAACTCGAGGTGGTGAGACTGGGAAAGGGACGCATTGGCGCGAATGAGCGAAGTCTGGCCTTGGACCCCATGAAGGCTTGTGATCAAGTGGTACTCGCCTTTCTCGACGAAAGCAACCGGCCTCAGCGCAGATTCGGCCTGCCCGTCGGCGCAGATCAGCTGGTGGGCGATGTAGTGGCTTCCGAAAAAACCACCTGCATTACCCTGTTCACCAGCCCATATGCTTTGGCTTTTCTGCCCGATTCATTGGATGTGGAATGGATGATTGCCCACCATGAAGATGAGGCTACGCAAGTGGCGGCCATGGCGGCATGGTGTGGAGAGGGGGCGGCTCTGGGCAGACTCCCGGTCGATGTGGGGTATTGGACGGCCGGACAAGGGAACCCGAGCGAAGCGCACCGCCTGCCACGGTCCGCGAATGGTGGCGCTTACGAGAACATGGCGGACCGCTTGGACAGCTTGGCTGCCGAGGCGCTTGAAATGAAATCGACTCCGGGAATGCGCATCCTGGTGGTCGCGGACGACTCCGTGCGTTACGACGGCTGCCACGGCACATTGGGAGACTCGGCCCAGACCGCCGTGGAACGGCATCACCTCTACGATTTGGCCTCCATTACCAAGGTGGCCACCTCTACCCTGCTCACGATGATCTCGGTAGAGCGCGGCATGATCCGGCTGGACCAAAGACTTTCTTCCCTCCTGCCCCGGGATCCGGAGGCTCCCCTCGACGGAGAACTGGGCAAGCGGACGCTTCGTGACATTCTCGCCCATCGTTCCGGACTTCCCGCTTGGATCCCGTTTTACGTGGACCTGATGGCCCATGATGATTCCGTGGGGGGTGACTTCAGCGAAGAACCCCGCGAAGACTGGATTCCAATCTGTGACGGTCGGTGCATGAACCCCCATTGGTGCGACTCCATCCGTAAAACGGTGCGCGGCATCACCCCAAAAGAAACAGGCCACTACCGTTACAGCGACATCGGCTATTACTTGCTGAAAGACATTCTTGAGGCCGCTTGGGGCCAGTCGCTGGACCAATTGGCGGACAGCCTGATCTACAGGCCGTTGAAATTGGAACACATGGGGTACCAGCCCCTCAAGTGGGCCCAAGCGGAGGACATTGCACCCACGGAGAAGGACACCCTGTTCCGCAAGGGCCACATCCGCGGAACGGTGCATGACCCGGGAGCGGCCATGCTGGGCGGTGTGGCGGGCCATGCCGGGCTTTTCTCGGACGCGCACGATCTGGCCCTGCTCATGGAGGCCATGCGAATGGGCGGCAAATGGGGGAATGTGCGCATTCTTGAGCCGGGGACCCTGGCCGAATTCACCCATCGGGCCTTTCCCGATGAAGACAACAGAAGGGGATTGGGATGGGACAAGCCCGGACTCGATCCTGACTCAGGCGCCAGCGGCAATGCAGGGTCGTGGCGCAGTTTCGGGCACAGCGGCTTCACCGGAACCTTGGCTTGGACCGACCCCGAGCGGGGTTGGACGGTTGTGATTTTGAGCAATCGCATCTGCCCTGACGCCGAAAACCGCGCGTTCATTGATGAAGACATCCGAACCAAAGCCCTGAAAATCGTGGACGAAGCATTGGGCTTTCCGGAACGCTTTGTGCCTGCTTCGGACCGGGTAGGCCCGAGGCCTTAATTTGCATTCATGAGGATAGGAATGGTATGCTATCCCACCTTCGGTGGAAGCGGAGTGGTCGCCACAGAGTTGGGAAAGGCATTGGCCCACCAAGGGCATGAGGTCCACTTCATAACCTATGACCAACCCGTGAGACTGGGCAGCTTTCGCCCCAATGTCTTCTATCACGAAGTCAGGATTGCCCAATACCCCCTCTTCGACTACCCTCCCTATGAGCTTGTTCTCGCCTCCAAGATGGTGGAGGTGGTTCGGCAGCAAAACCTGGACCTGTTGCATGTGCATTATGCCATCCCCCATGCATCGAGTGCCTACATGGCCAAGCGCATTCTTGCAGAAGAAGGGCGACACCTGCCCGTTGTGACCACCCTGCACGGGACCGATATCACGCTTTTGGGAAAGGACCCCGGTTTCGAACCGGTCATTTCCTTTGCCATCAACCAAAGCGATGCGGTGACCGCTGTCAGCACGAGCCTGCGCAGTGATACTTACAAGCTGTTCGGCATCAATAAGGACATCACCGTCGTTCCCAACTTCGTGTGTCCCAGCCACTTCGAAGGGCTGAAGGTCCAAGACCGCAGTGAATTCACACAAGATGGAGAGTACCTACTGAGCCACATCTCCAACTTTCGCCCGGTCAAGCGCGTTGTAGACGTCATCCGGATTTTTGCACGATTGGCTGAACACACTCCGTCCAAACTGTTGATGGTGGGCGATGGTCCCGACCGATCGGCAGCGGAAAGGGAAGCCCGTGATTTGGGGGTGATAGACCACGTGTTCTTCCTCGGGAAATTGAAGAATCCGCTGGAAGCGCTGGCCATATCCGACTTGTTCCTCTTGCCTTCCGAGAGCGAGAGTTTCGGTCTGGCCGCGTTGGAGGCCATGGCCTGTAGCGTGCCTGTCATCGCAACGGAAGCAGGGGGATTGCCAGAAGTCATCCGGCATGGTGTCAGCGGCATGCTCTCCCCGGTAGGTGATGTGGACCAAATGGCGGAACACGCCGCCTTCCTGTTGGATGACGCCCACCTTGACCGTTTCCGAGGTCAAGCGCGAAAGCGGGCACTCACGTTTGGAATAGACCGCGTGCTCCCTGAGTATTTGCGCATCTACAACGAAGTGCTCTCACCCGAGACGGTCGACTGATGGGGACCCGCAAAGAACGAAGTGAGGGCACCATCGGACGGCGCGTAACATTTCGATGGAACCAACGAGGGACACCCGATGAGCAATTGCGCGTGGACATCACGCAGAGGGTGACCCGAATCCAATTGACCCTTTTGGTGACTTGGCTGGTGTTGTGGTTCTCGCTGGAAGCCGTCGTCCTGTATTTCTGGACACAAGAACCTGCCCAGGGCAATGCCAACCTCGGCTACGCCATATACAGCGCGTTTTGGGCCTTCTTCGCATTCCGGATCGGAAAGGTCTTATTGTGGAGACTCCGCGGTCGCGAAGTGGTTGTCGTGGACCGGCGCGGCATATCCGTGGCTGCCGCTTTCGGCGACCGGGGCCTGCCCGACTTTTTTGCGCATGGAGCCTATCGGGGCATCCAGCGCATCGAGGAGAACCCAACGCAGATCCTACGCACTTTCGAACAGGCGTTCTGGTCCATGGGAGGAGAGACCTTGAAGTTCGAAGCCGGCCGGAGGACGATGGTATTCGGCAAGCAACTGGACGACCGCGATGCCGACGCACTGCTTCGGTTGCTGCGGACCGCTGCGGACAGACTGTCCCGGAAGTTGGACTCAACCCCGTAAGAGGGCTCGGACGGCTGCCGAATACCCTTCGAGTCCCAAGCCACATATCACCGCTCGGCAAACTGGACTCAACAAACTGACATGACGGAACTCCTCCCTCGCGTGGATGTTGGTGATGTGCACCTCCACCACGGGAGAATCGATGGCAGCCACCGCATCTCGCAAGGCTACTGAGGTGTGGGTATATCCGCCTGCGTTAAGTACGATTCCTGCGGATTCGAACCCCACCGATTGCAGGTAATTGATCAGCTCCCCCTCGACGTTGGATTGGAAACATTCGATGCGCTCATCGCTGAATTCCACCCTCAGCGACTCCAGGTATTCTTCAAAGGAAGCATGCCCATACTTCTCGGGTTCCCGCTTTCCGAGAAGGTTCAAATTGGGACCGTTCACAATGTGGAAGGTGCGGCTCATGGTATGTGGATCAATGCAATGCAACCTCCTCATGGGCATCCACAAAGAGGATGTTTCCGATGCCATGATGGGCTTCAAATACTTTCACGCCCTCCTTGCGGATATCGGCGTCGTTGAAGCCGATGAAGGTGAGGTCAGCAAATTTGCTCCTGCCGTCAATCAGTTCCTCTTTGACATCGCCGGGCATCTCTTCCACCATCTCGATGTTTTGCTGGGACACGGGGATTCGGCCCGCCTGTATCTGGTCGCGGAGGGCCTGCTCCCTTTTGGCCCGGTCCCCGTCCCGATAGATGGAAAACACCTCGATGTGGGATTCCCTCCAATCCGGATGCCCCTGGAGCACGTAGGCCATCAAGATCATCAGATTGGCATTGGCAGAATCTTCCGGGGTAATCCAAATGTGAATGGTCCTTTTCTCACCAAAACCTCGGAAACTGGAGCGAAGCAAACACAAATCGAGGTTGGACCCCCGCAGCAAATCATAATTGGCCACCAGTTCTTGGGCGCTTTGCGGCTGCTCATCGATGTACTCCAAGAGGATCGCATTGTTGCCTTGCCCACTGATTCCCGGCAACTGCACGCATTGTGCAATGGCTGAAGTGTAGGACGGCGACACCACGGTCGACATGCTCACCCTGCTCTTCACCGCTTTGCCCAAGTCGGCCAAGCCCTGCTTGGCGCGAATGGAACTCCGGAAAGTCCGAGCATCCAATCGGCCCTCAATCAGGTGGACATAGGTTCCAAAGCCCTGTCTATGGGCAATCCAACGCACCATATCGAAGGCGCCTGGGCGGCGAAAAGTATCCTTGCTGACGGCCAACATGAGCGGGCGCCAGTCCTTCCGATCCAATTCCGCCGTATCGCGTCTCTGCAACGTGAGCTGCAGATAGCGGCTCAATTGGAAAAGCATGCCCCGGAACAGCGCCACCATGCCCCGCTCTCCTCGCCGCGAGAGACCGACATAAATGACCGACATGATGATGAGGCTTCCCAACGCATAACTGAAGTTCATCAGGAACATCAGATAAAAACACGTCACCGCCCCCACAAGGCTGAGCAACCAATGGGAGCGGAATGTGGGGCGGTAGCCAGGACTTGCTGCAAAATGCTCAAACAAGCTGACCAGGCAAATGGCCCCATAGGTCACCATGAAGAACATGGAGATGATTTCCGCCACCGCATTGATGTCTCCAAGGGAGACGAACACGAATCCGATGCAGCACGTGACGATGCTGGCCATCACCGGCTCGTTGTCGGATTTGCGACCTCGACCCAATCGCATCCCGATGGCCTTGGGGAAAATCCGATCCACCGCCAGCGCTTGAAGGGTCCTGGGCGCGATGATGACGCTGCCCAATGCGCTCGAAACGGCCGCTGCCGCCAACCCAAGGGGAATGAGAGGAGGCCATATGGCTATGGCTTCCATGTACAGCTCATCCGATGCCAATTGCTCTGGGCTTGCACTCACCCAGAACTTCAAGGCCACGATGATGTACACGATGATTCCGGCGATGGTCGCCCACAGGGTGCCACGGGGTATGGCCCTGGCCGGCTCCTTGAGATCGCCGCTCAGACCAAGTCCGGCAGCGATGCCTGTGAAGGCAGGAAAAATGAAGGTGAAGACCTCGATGAAGGTATATCGGGTGATGGTCTGGCCGTCTTCGGTAACCAGAATGGGGTCAATGGTTCGAAGGATGTCCAATTCGGTCTGTGGCGTACCCGAGCCGAAGAAGAAATTCAGCAAGGCCAAGACCAATACGGCCACCACACCATAAAGGGCCTTGACTCCGACCTGCGCCCCTTTCGTCAGCATGAGAAGGGTCAGCAACCCCATGAATCCATAATTGACCTGCCAGGGGTGAACCACTATGCCGTGTTGCAATTCCATCCAAGCCAGCAAATCGCGGGTGGAGACTGTGAAAGCAATGATGTAGAAGGCAACGCTGATGGCCTGACTCAGAAAGAGCGCAATTCCGATGGCACCACCGATGGACAGACCGAACGAACGGCTGATCATGTAGTAGGCACCACCGCCCTCCACCTTCTGGTTGGTGGCGATTTCCGCCACGGCCAAGGCAGTAGGGATGGTCACAAGGTGCCCCAGCAGGATGATGGCCATGGTTGCCAGCAAACCCACGTGGGCCACCGCGAAGCCAAAGCGCAAAAACAGGATGGCCCCCAGAATGGTGGAGATGGCCGTCATGAAAACGGCAAACGTTCCAAGTCCCTTCTCCTGCATAGGGTGAAAATAGGTCTCTCGCCTTTTGCCTGCGCATGCTTTGAGCTCGTCGATGCAGGAGGTTTTCACAAGGAAGGTCTCCATCCTTGTCCCGATCCGCTTCAACCGCGGAATCCCTCAATCTGCTTCCTGATGTCACAACGAACCCTGCCCGACCGTAAAGTCCTGATTTTCTGCCGCGCCATGCTGGCATGGGCGCTGCTTGTCCCTTGCCCCGTGTGGGCCCAACCCTGCCCAGCAGGGTCTCCCTTGAGTCCACCTTGGCTCTCCTACCCTTCCCAACCCTACCGACATGTTGCTGCCACCCCAAACGGCCCCAGGTCAGCCAACGTCTATCTCATGGATGTAGGCACGGAATTGGGGCGACCGTTTGTTTTTGTGGAAGGCATCGACTTCAATCTGAGCCAAACGGAGGAGGAGCATCAACTGGGAGACTTTGGTTGGGATGCTTTCTGGGGATGCGACCCTGAGAACTACCCCATGATGTCCATGATGCCCACGCTCATTGATTCGCTCACCGATAGGGGCTTTCACCCTGTACTCGTTGACTTCGAGCAGGGTGCCGGAGACATCCCTTCCAATGCCGCCCTCCTTGCGGACATCCTACATCACCTCGAAACACACCGATCTGACGCCCTCCCCATGATTGTCAGCGGCGCGAGCATGGGGGGGCAGGTCGCGCGCATTGCATTGAAAATGATGGAAGATGTGGGACAGCCCCACTGCACGCAGCTTTATCTCAGCCTGGACAGCCCGCACGAAGGAGCCAATGTCCCTTTGGGCCTGCAACAGATGATTGGATTCCTCGTGGGGGAGGATGAATCAATCGGTGGGCTGGGCGGTGCTTTGTCATCCCCTGCCGCACGTCAGCTGCTGCTTCGCCAAACCACCTCCATGAACACGCGAACCGCTTATTCTGGCTTTCTGGAATCCACAGGATGGCCCGGGCAATGTCGCACGGCGGCCATTGCCAATGGGAGCACTTCCAACATCGCACCTGCAGACGGTCCTTTGTTGGACTACGAATATGCCGTAGTGACCACAGACTACCTGGGTGATATCGCGGGCTGGCTCGATTTGCAGATATATCCCTACCCCGGTGACCCAGAACATGACCTTTCCGTTCCCATTGGTCCCGTCACCTGCTATCTCGAACTCCCGAACGGCTCGGGGTGGCCTTGGCCACTGGATGTCAGCATCGGAATCGGCTCGACCCTCGACCAACATTGGTCTCCCTCCTTGGACCTGATGCCAGGAGGTACCCGCCCCTCCATGGTGCAATTCGCCGAGGCCTACAATTCAGCCATCGACGCCTTGGACCTTCCCTGGCCCATCGACGTCCCTCATATCCAACCGTGGCAATATCAGCCGCTCCACAGTTTTATTCCCACGCCCAGTGCACTGGGGATTCCACCTCCATGGAGTGCCCAAACCATGGACTCCTTGGCGGGGCTCTCCCCTTTTGACGCCATCTACGTCGCCCCCGTCAACGAACCCCACAGTGAAATCAATCCAAACAATCTCGCGTTCGTGCTCGAACAGATCGATGTGTCAACATGCCCATTGCCACCCGGGGATGTCGGGGATGAAGTCGTGCTGAATGAAGCGGGCGACTGGAGCCTCCCGGAACTCTCGATATCAGGAAGATTGTGCCTCCAGTCTACGGACACTGCATTCGGAATGCAGGCGGCTGCCATTGGTTCTCACGGCACGTTCATTTCCCAACCTTGTGGCCAGGGCATCACCGTTCAAGATTCGGGCACCCTGGAACTCGGTGGAAGTTTGGCATCGGGAGGAGCGACGGCAGATTTGGTCATTGCACCAGGAAGTACGCTTCTCGTTGAAGGTTCTCTCCTGTTGCATCCTGGAAGCCGGTTGATTCTCAAGCCGGGTTCTCGGCTTATTCTATCAGGAGCACTGGTCGAGCAAAGCCAAGCCTCATCCATTGTCGCAGAACAAGGAAGCATCATCGAACACGAAGGAATCAACCATTGGCACCAGCAACCGGAAAGTCATTTGGTCCTGAATGGAGCATGCATCATCCAATCCGGGGCGCATTGGCACCATCACTTGAACGAGGCAGCCCGAATCGCGACAGAAACCGAAGTCCATTTCCACCTAGAAGTTGAAGCGGGGGTTCACTTCGAATCGCTGGCAGAGGAAACCCATTGGATTCTTTCAGAGGGAGCCACAGTGGACATCACCGGAGGTGGGCATTGGGAACATTTGAATTCGGGCGTTCGATTGATGGGCCAGGCACATTGGAATTCCCAGCTTACCGAAGGAACATCCTTCGAGGGTACTCAATGGCGGGGCAGTCACTTGGACTCCTTGACTTTTCGCGGCCCCCTCTCGCTGAGGGACCATGATGCGCAATCGGTGTCATTGAGCCAGTCTGGTGGGGAATACCGTTTGGAAAACGCCACTTTCTACGGTGCATCCTCGGCTCTCTGGGACAATAAGATCCGATGGGTGAATGCCACTTTCTCGCACCATCCGGTTCGGCATTTGTCTTTGGGCAATGAGCCCGCCCACCTTATGGAAGCCTGCCATTTCCTTCAGGCCGAGGTCGGGCTTTCCCTGCAAGGCCCGGGTCGGATGCGCATGGAAGACTGTGTTCTCGAGGGGCACGTTCAAGGTGTTCGTGCCCAGAACGCCCTGCTCGAAATGTCTTGCCTTGAATTCCGATCCAATGACATCGGAATCCACGCTGACCGAGCACAATTGGCCATGGAGCCCACCAGTGGCGGTGGATGGAATGTCTTCGATGGAAATGGAGTCCACATGCGATTTGCTCAGGCTCCTCCGCCCTGGATCGACCACGGTTGCAACCAATTCCTGTCACCCTTTTTTGCTTGGGCCACCGGCACATTGGACATGGCATGCAGCGGGAGTGGCGTCGACTGGTTGATCGAGGGGCAAAGTTGGAGTTGGCCCACAACCTGGCCACAGATTCAAACCGGACTTTGGGCGTGGAACCCCAATGGGGGAGCGAATTGTCCCATTACGGCCATCGACATCAGCCCCATTGAACCCCTGGGATGCAGGGATTTGGGAAAAAGAAAAGCGGAATGAATGGGACGGGGCTCAATCCGAAATCTCAAACGTCTCGAGCACCCAGATTTCCCGGGTAATGGAACGGTTGTTCTTGAAGTAGTAAACCCCGTGTTTAGCCACGGTCTTGCGGTAGACATTGATCTCATTGTCCACACGGACGGTGCGCTCAATGATGAGGGCATTGCCTTCTTCGTAGCTTCTCTCCTCAACCCCCTGACGAACGCCCTCCATGGCGGGAACCTCGCGGAAATCAGCGGATGTAGGGGCCTTGCCCGTCTCCTTGGACTGGGCCTTCCTCAGTGCCGCCGCAGAACGCAGTTCCGCTTCGCTGGAGCCGATGCGCATGGACTGCGCCGTCTCCCGCGATTGGGTCTGGACTTCACCCCAGCGATCCAGACGCCTGGATTCTTCACCCGCTCCTACTTTGGCATAGCGGGCAGTGTTGCGCTGGATTTCCTCGAAGCGCATGACGCGGGTGTCCAACGAGGCCCTCCGCAGATCGCGGTTGAAGTCTTCGTATGCCTCGATCATCCTGTCCAAGGAATCGACAAAGACAGCATACCTCTTGGTTCGATCGTAAAGTGACCGAGCGTTGCGCTCCGTCTTCTGGTTCAGGGAAATCAACCGGTCCCGTCGGCTTGCACTGCCCCTGGCTTCCCAATCCTTGTTGCTTGCCGTCCGCTCGGTTGTCTCGGCTTCAAAATCTGCAATCCGTCCCATTCGATAGGTGGACGATTCATATTCTTCTACCGCCTGACGCTCTGTCAATTCTGTCAATTCCCGGTACGAGGATTGCCTGCGCGTATCGCTGTTGGAGGTCCACACCACTCCAAGCTCCTCTTGCCTGTCTCGCCGCGCGTAAACTGACTGTCCCCGCGCCCTTATTTCCGACTCCAATGCGTCCCGATAATAGGCCTCGGCATCATCATCTTCCACACTCTGCAAAGCGAGTACATAATTTCTGCTCCGCTCTATTTCGGAGTCTTTCCGTTCAGATGATGCAGAAGCGCGCCGCTCCTCTGCCAATTTGGCTGCTTTGCGTTCCTCCTCGAGCATCCGGGCCTGTTCCTCCGACAATGCGGCTGCCGCGGCAGCGGCGGCGGCGGCGGCGGCCTCGTTCTCCGCTTGCTTGGCAACACGGTCTACCTCAAGATCTCCTGTCACTTCGGTCCCGTCCGCCCTCATGGACGCTATGCGCTTCAAGCGATTCTTGGGATAGCGCTCGTCCGGGCGCAATGCCAAGGCGGCGGTGTAGGCCGCTTCGGCAGCATCCCAATCTTCCTTGTCGAAGGCTTCATCCCCGCTTCGGACACGGTCTTCGTATTCTCTGTCTCCGCGGTCCGTCTCAGAAACTGCCCCCGCCGATTCCTCTGCTTCATTCTCACTTCCCAAAGTGACGATGCGCCCGGCAGCCTCCTCGGCGCGGGTACGTGGGTATATCTCGTCCGGCATCACCGCCGAAGCCTGCTCGTACAGAGCCTTGGCCTGAACGTAATCCTGGTTGTCAAACTCCTCGTCCGCCTTTGTTATCAGTTCTTGGTACTCCTCCATGCGCTGTGACATGGCATCCGCCTCTCGCTCGTTTGATTTGCGCAGTTGTCGCACCTGCGCCAGTTTTTCTATGGGAAGTCGCTCACCGGGTTTCAGACTGGAAGCGCGTTCAAAAGCTGTCTCGGCCAAATCCAGGTTGCCCCCATCGAGGGCGGACTGACCTTCCGCCATGGCTTCATCGTAATCCGCATCCGCTTCATCGCCACTCGCCAACTCGGCTTCAATCTCCGCGAGCAGCTCCAACGGTTCGGTTTCATTCGGCAACAGGGAATTCGCAGCCCTGAAAGCGGCAGCGGCCTCATTCCATGACGCTTTCCTCATGGCCATTTTCCCGTCGCGCATCTTGACTTCATACTCCCTTCGTGCAGCGGCCTCCTGCTCCGCATTTTCCATGCGCTCCATCGCATCCTCCATCATGGCTTGTGCCCGCGAATCTCCAGGAACGACGCTGAGCGCCCGCTCTAACCAATTGATGCTCTGCTCCCATCGCTGGCGGCCGAATTCAACCTCGGCCTTGCGCATGTGCTCGTCATACTCCGCATTTCCAGCCTCGTCCTGTCCTTCGCCAGCGGAAGCGGCTGCAGAAAGGGCGTTTTCAATGCGGGCTTGCATTCGGGCCGTGTAATCGAGATCCCATGCCAACTGCTCCTTGGCCGCGTCGAAACTCACTTTCCCAATCGGCTCATCCAGCAAATCTTCATCGAAACCGGGCGGCACTTCGAACATGCTCATTTCCACCGTCAAGTAAAACGGTCTTTCCCGGAATTCGCCCGGAATGGAAGAGGTATTCAATTCCACCTTTCGCGGACTCAGGTCCTCGAAAGTGAAAATCAACACATAGTCCGCCCCATGGTCAAGGGACAGGGAGTATTTGCCATTGCCCAATGTGGCCACCGCATCGTATTCACTTCCCGCCCTGAGCACCTGCACGTTCACTCCTGCCAACTTGCGGTTGCTGTCCTTGTCCCTCACGGTTCCGTCCACCTCGATGCTGCCTTGTGAACAGACAACATTAGGCAAGGCACATGCGGCGAGCATGAGGAGCGCGATCATGCGCAGATATTGTGCGGGCTTGCAGGCCATTTTCGTTCTTTGTGCGGGAGAACCCTGCTTCGAAGTAAATGAAAATCGAAGGGATGCTCACGATGACAACACTCCGACTTACGCAAAAGTATGCCGATAGGATACTGGGAAAGTGAACTTTTACTCGCCCCCGTTGATCTCACCGTCATCGGAGCAGGCATCGTGGGGATGAGTACCGCCCTTCATTTCAAGGCCCTTTGCCCCGAGGCGACGGTCCGCATCGTGGAGCGCGATATGCTCGGAGAAGGGGGAACCACGCGGAATGCCGGATTTGCCTGCTTCGGCGGTGCGGGCGAATGGCTGGACGACCGTGGAGAAATGGGGAAAGAGGCCTGGAAGAAGCTGCTCACCCAGCGCATTGAGGGCCTGAGCACCCTGATCAATCTGCTCGGAGAAGAGGCCATTGGGCTCGAATGGACGGGAGGCTGGGAACTTTTCTCAGACGACGCGCAGGGCAAGTCCAGGGCGAAGGAGGCCCTTGAAGCCCTTGAAGAATTGAACGCCGATGCCCTGCCCCTGCTCCAGAGAGGATTGGTCCATGTGCCGGCGGCAGCCCATGAAATGCCCGCTTTGCTGCGGGACTCGAATCGCGCCCAGCATTTTGGCGCTGCAGAGGCCCTCCATTTGCCTTGGGAAGGCATGATCCATACCGGCAAAATGGTCCAAGCTTTTCACCGGGCTTTGGAACAGCAGGGGATCCAGAAACTGCACGGATGCTCAGTGGACCACATCAAGGCTGCGAAAATCGGCTCTTCCTGGGCCCTATGCACGAAGAGGGGAATGCTCGAAAGCCGAAAGGTGGCCATCTGCACCAACGGATTTGCGCAGTCCTGCATCGCGGATGCGGCAGTGGCTCCAAAGCCGAATCGTGTTCTCGTTGTTTCGCCGAAGAATCCGGTGCCCCGAGGCACCTATCACATGGAGGACGGCTACCTCTATTTCAGGACGCTTCCGGATGGGAAGGTGCTGTTTGGCGGAGGCAGGCACTTCGGGATTTCCCTTCCCGATTGGCCCAACCGAGATACAGAAGCCGAATCGCAATGGGACGCCCAGCTCCTTTCCTCAGCAGCGCAATGGCTTGGGCCCATCCATGAGGTCACCCACCGATGGACAGGGTGGCTCGGTATAGGTCCGGATCGCACGCCCCTCATCGGTCAAACGGACCCGGGATTGTTCTATGCCGTGCGGTTGGGCGGCATGGGCATTGCCATTGGCTGTGGATTGGGCCGCGTTCTCGCCCAAAAGATGGCAGAAGAAGAAAGCAAGGACGGGTGATGTAACCCTGATGCAGGCCCCTCCGTATGGGTCGTGAATCAGCATCATGTCCACTTCCGGCTCCTTCCATCCCCTCGCACTGTTGAGAATGCTTCGCTGCAGCATGCCCATTGCGGCTTTGCTGTTGTCCTTTGCAACATTCGGACAATCCTCCACATCGGATGAGCAAAGCTTGCATGCCGGTTGGCAAATGGGTCCCGTTGCATTGCACACGGAGCGCCACCAGTCGTTTGGCGTTCACAACCTGGGCAACACCGGCTATGGACACACGCTGACGGTTCAAACCGCTTTTCGGGGACCCTGGGAATTTGAGGTACAGGCAAGCCGTGCGCAAGTCATCATGGATGACGGCGCTTTGCGCGGATGGAAAACCGAAATCCAATCCGGGTCCGTGATGGTGAACTGGGTGTGGGATGCTGCCGGCACGCGGAAGGATGGCTACACGCGATCGGCCCGCATCGGAAAGGGGTTCCAGCCCTTTGTCGGCGTGGGCCTGGCTCATGTAGACCACTTGATGAAGCAGGACCTGGAAGATGCCTGGGGTCGAACCTACCACCTCTGGTCCGACGGTACGCTGCGGGACCGCGATGAAACCGGAGACCACGATGGCAACGCCACCGTTCTCCGACGGGATTACACATACGAAAGCGATGTAACGGGCAGTGATTTTGGGCCTACCGCAGGTCGGTCCCTTGCCATCCCTGCCCAAATGGGCGTGCGCCTTGATGTCTCTCCCCGCATCCGCACGCGGATCGGGATCGGCGGTTGGCTCGGTTTGACAGACCAAATCGATGGCCGGGCTGGAGGACAGTGGCTGTCAGGTGACGCCCTTGCCTCAGGCTTCTTCGGTTTGGCCATAAGACTGGGCAAACTCGCGCCCAAAAAGGCAATCCCTGCCACCTTGCCGGGAATTTCGCAAGAAGATGCGGTTCTGCTCGCTGACATGGATACCGATGGAGACGGCGTCAGCAACCTGCAGGACCGTTGCCCGGGAACCCGTGGAATCGCTGTCGATGAAATGGGCTGTCCACGCGATTCGGATGGAGATGGATATGCGGATTACCGCGACAGAGAAGTGCATTCGCCGCATTGGGATGTTGATGGCTTTGGCGTGGCCAAGGACGAAGCGGCAGAAGATGCAGCCTCTTCGGCATCCGGTTGGGACGTGATCCGCGGAAAAGTCACATCGGATGACCCGACGTCCTATGTGGTGCATGTCCCAAAACCCGAAGAAGGTTGGACATACGCCGAACGCCAGACACTGATGGCCTTGGACCGACTGAAGGAATCAACCAATGCAGTCGAGGTGCTCACCGGCCCTGCCGAGGAGCGGGCCAAGCAAGTGGCCGACAAAATTCGTTCCGTCGGTCTTTCGGCTACGGTCTTGTCCCCTCAACTGTCTTTGGAAAGCACGCCCGAATCAGCTTCTGTGCCACAAGGGCATCACTATCGGGTTCAACTCGGGGCGTTCCGCATGCCCAATGAGCAAGCCTTGAAAGTGTTGTTTGAAGGCATGGACATCGTTCGCTTTGAAAGCGAAGATGGCTGGACGCGCATTGTGTCCTCATCCTTCGCCACCAGGGCTGAAGCAATGGATTATGCCAAGTCTTCTATGTCACTGGGATTCAGTGGTTCATTTGTTCTTTACAATCACCAAGACGCCCCGGTAACACCAGAAGCTGTTGTGGCCGAAGATGGGGATCTGGACGTTCCCCAATTCGACGCGGACAAAGTGACTTTCCGGGTTCAGATGGCCGCTTTGCAGACCCAGATGGACGTGGAAGCGCTGAACCAATTGATGAGCATGGGTTCGATTGACCACCACAACAACATGGGGTGGCACCGGTATCTCCACGGAGCTTTCTCAACTGCCAGCGAAGCGCGAAGTGCTTTGCCTGCGCTGCGCGCCGCGGGTTTCCCCGACGCCTTCATCGTCGGCGATGTTGCCGGAAGCATCGTGCCCGCAGCCGAGGCGGAACTGCTCCTCAGGAATCCGAAGCCATGACCTGGGCTGCCACGGCTTCGGCCACGCGCATGCCGTCAACGGCAGCCGATACAATGCCGCCCGCATAGCCTGCGCCTTCGCCACAAGGATGAACGCCTGGTACCCCAATGAGTTCGAAGGTCTCCTTGTCCCTCGGCATACGAACGGGGCTTGAGGTGCGGCTTTCCGGGGCAACGACAATGGCGTCCCGGTGGATGTATCCGGGCATTTTTCGATCAAAGGCGCGGATGCCCTCCACCAATCTTTCGTGGATGAACGGCGGCAGAATCTCCTTGAGATTGACCGGTGTGAGTCCACCGAGATAGCTGCAACCCGGCAAGGAAGTCGAAGGGGTGCCCTTCATGAAATCTGTGAGCCGTTGTGCCGGTGCTTTTTGCCCGCCTCCCGCTGCAGCATGGCAGGCTCGTTCCACCGTGCGCTGGAATTCCATGGCACCCAATGGACCGCGGAACCCTCTGGCATCCAAATCCTCCAATTCCACCGTTGTGACGATGCCACTGTTTGCCCAGGGATTGTTGCGCCGGGAAGGGCTCCATCCATTGGTGACCACCTCCCCGTCCTCGGTAGCGCAGGGAGCGATCACCCCCCCCGGACACATGCAAAAAGAAAAAACTCCCGCCTCGCCCGACCGGGCGACCAGGGAATAGGCTGCGGGGGGCAGACCTTCCTCCGAAGCGGCTTGATTTCGTTCCAATCGGTACTGTCGAGCGTCTACCCAAGACTGGGGGTGTTCGATGCGCACGCCCAGCGCAAAAGCCTTCCTTTCCAGGGGAAACCCCTCCTCTGACATCCAGCGGAATACATCCCTGGCTCCATGCCCCATCGCCAAGATGACCGACCGGGCAGTGTATGTCTCCTCTCCTGCTTGAACTCCTGTGGCCCTGCCCTTTTCGTCACGCAGGATCCCGGAAACCCTGACCCCGAAGTGTACTTCGCCCCCGCATGCCAGGATGCGCGCGCGCATCGCCTCTATGATGGCAGGCAACTTGTTCGTACCAATGTGGGGATGGGTATCCACCAGTATTTCCGGATCCGCCCCGTGCTCAACAAACCAACCCAGCACCTTCTTCCAGCTGCCCCTCTTCTTGGAACGCGTGTAGAGTTTCCCATCCGAGTAAGTGCCCGCTCCTCCTTCTCCGAAGCAATAATTCGAATCGGGGTCCACCTTCCCTTCCCGAATGAGCCTGACCAGGTCCCTTCTTCGCTCCCGAACCGGCTTTCCGCGCTCGAGCACAATGGGCCGCAACCCCAATTCAATCAGCCGAAGCGCACAAAACAATCCCGCCGATCCAGCACCGACCACAATGACCGGTCTGCCTTTGGAGACATTCTTCCAGTCGCCATGCTCCACCGGCACGGAATCCACCTCCAGCCCGATGACCATCTCACAGACCGCAGGGGAACGGCGCGCATCCAAACTGCGCTTGAGCACTGTGAAGTTCTGAGGATACAGCCCTTGACTGGCCAAGGCGGAAGCCACGGCATCCCTTTGACCGGCCATCGAAGGAGAGAGCCTGATTACGGCTGTTTCGGGACCCTTCGGGACCGACGGGCTCTCCTGTTTTGGACTGTTCATTTCCGACGGCAAAATACGCAGGACCCCATCGCCGGCCGGCGCACGGGGTCTTTAGCTTTGCGAAGATGGCAGGCAATGGTGTACCTGAATTGCGCATTGAGGACCGGGGAATGGCCCCCGATCAGATGCTCGCGTTGCTCGATCATTTGCTGCTCCCGCGGTTGATCGAAGAGAAAATGCTCAGTTTGCTGAGACAAGGCAGAATCAGCAAGTGGTTCTCCGGCATGGGCCAGGAAGCCATCTCCGTGGGATGTGCCGCCGCCCTGGAGCCGGATGAGTTCATTCTGCCCATGCACCGCAACCTCGGTGTCTTCACAACCCGTGGGGTCGAGCTTGCCCAGCTTTTTGCCCAATTCCAAGGCAAGGCGTCGGGATTCACCCAAGGCCACGATCGCAGCTTCCATTTCGGCTCCATGGAGCACCACATCGTGGGAATGATCAGTCACCTGGGGCCCCAACTGGGCATTGCTGACGGCATTGCGCTGGCCTCGCTGAATCGAAAGCAGGGAAAGGCAACCCTGGTATTTACCGGGGATGGTGCTACCAGCGAAGGGGATTTCCACGAAGCTTTGAACGTGGCCAGCGTATGGCAATTGCCGGTCATTTTCTGCATCGAAAGCAACCACTGGGGCCTTTCTACCCCAAGCAGCCAACAATTCCGTTGCGCCCAGTTCATCGACAAGGCCGTGGGCTATGGCATACCGGCAGAGGATGCCATCCGTGTCGACGGCAATGACATACTCAAGGTCTATGAGACGGTGCAATCCGCGGCCGCGTCGATCCGAAAGGCCCCCCGCCCCATCCTGATCGAATTCGACACGTTCAGAAGAAGGGGACATGAGGAGGCGAGCGGAACCAAATACTATCCCGAAGGATTGATCGAAGCCTGGGAGCAGCGCGACCCTGTGGATGCCTTCATTGGTTTCCTGACCCGGGAAGGACACATTTCCGCCGAGGCATTGGAGGAGCGCAAGGCCTTCTTCAAACAGCAGATTTCAGAAGGACTCAAGAAAGCCGAGGCCGAGCCGGACGTCACAGCAGATGAGGAGCGAGAATTGGCCCGGTTGTTCCGGACCGATGAATCGCCTCTGCGCGCTCCTTCGGACGAAACCGAGGAGAAGCGTTTCATCGATGCGGTTTCCGAAGGTTTGAGGTCTGCCATGGAGCGCCATGACAACCTCGTGCTCATGGGCCAGGACATCGGGGCCTATGGCGGCGTCTTCAAAGTGACCGATGGATTCCTGGAGCTTTTCGGCGAAGACCGCGTCAGGAATACGCCCCTGTGTGAAAGCGCCATCATCGGCGCAGGTTTGGGACTCTCCATCGCCGGCATGAAAGCCATGGTGGAAATGCAGTTTGCCGACTTCGTGACCTGCGGTTTCAATCAGATTGTAAACAACCTCGCCAAACTGCATTGGAGGTGGGGGCAAAATGCAGATGTCGTCGTTCGCATGCCCACGGGGGCGGGCGTCGCCGCAGGGCCTTTCCACAGTCAATCCAATGAGGCTTGGTTCTTCCACGTTCCAGGTTTGATGTTGGCTTATCCAGCATTCCCTGAGGATGCCAAAGGATTGCTGGCTCGGGCTTTCGATACGCCCAATCCCGTCCTGTTTTTTGAGCACAAGGCCCTGTACAGGAGCCTCAGCGGTCCCGTCCCTATCAACGATTACTCCCTGCCCTTTGGAAAGGCACGGCTGCACGGCCGCGCCGCAGATGCCGTCATCGTGACATACGGCATGGGGGTGCATTGGGCACTGGACCAGCAAGAACGCTGTCGTCAGGAGGGTACCGCCGAAATTGGGGTGCTGGATCTGCGGACGCTGGCTCCTTTGGATTGGGAGGCGGTTTTCGAATCAGCGAGACTTGCAGGGCGCGTGCTGGTGCTTCACGAAGACAACCTCACGGGAGGAATCGGGGGAGAACTGGTGGCCCGGATTCAAGAAAACTGCTTTGAGAACCTGGATGCACCTGTGGTCCGAGTGGCATCCATGGATACCCCTGTCCCCTTTGCCCCCAATCTGGAAGAAGCATACCTTCCCAAGAAGCGACTTCAAATCGCCCTCGATCGCCTCTTGAACTACTGACTTCACTTATAAACAAGACGTGCACATCCCAAGGTCGCTCGACAGGACCATTTAATTTGTCCTTCATGACCTCACGGGAAATGCACCGCTCCATTCGCTCCCTGCTGCTCGATGTGCTCGAACAGTGCGCCCGCAACATGGAAGCAGATCCCGCACAACGAAAGCAATTCCAACCCATCGCCTATGCTGTGCATGCCGCCTTGGAAGATTTCGAACGGCAATTCCATCAAGACGGGAAAACGGATCGAACCCGAGAGCGCATGCTTTTGACCCGTGCCCAAGACATGTCTTTGGAATGGTTGCAGGCCATGCAAGAACTGCACTCGGAACGGGAGCCCAACTTTCATGCGCTGAATGCTTGGTCCCTGTGGCGCCCGGATCGTACAAACGAATCGCGGGGATTGGCTTGATAATCAGCGCCGGCGGACGACCTGTTGGGGGTTCTTGATGGCCTGCTCGATGGTCTTGATGTCGGCCTTCAGCATGCCTTTTTTATCCAAACGCTTGGCCTGTACTATCAGCGCTTTGGCCTCTTTGGTTCTCCTCTTTGAGCTTTGGATGGCAGCGAGGTTGAGCATGACAGCGGCTTTTTCCTCATCGCGCTTCAAGCCCACGTCCAAGGCCGTTCGAAAGGCCTTCTCCGCTTCGGTCAAGCTTGACTCGAGCAAAAGATTGCCCTGCAGAAACCAGTACTGGCCGCGGTTTCCCGGCCAGAGATGGCGGGGGTTGATCCCTGCGAGCACCTGACGGGCCTTGTCGAGTTTTTGCTGCTGTATGCGAAACGCCACCACAATCATCCGAATGCTGCGCATGGCTGTCAAGCCAAACAGGAGGCCCAACAGGACCATGCCGACGCCACTTCCGGTGTAACCCGAAATGAACAACTGCACGGAATAAGCAATGGATCCAGCCGCCAGGACGAACTTCAGGATGCGCGAATCGAAAGGGAGATTCATGATTTCGGTGCTTTCAAGGGTAAGAACCCGGGCGCGAAACTAACCCGCCTGCGGGAGAGATGGCATAAATTCGCTGGACCCGAGCCCATCCGACATGAACCTCATCCGATTCCGCGTCATCATCGACATTGAAGAGGACGTCTTCCGCGACATCTTGATCGGTCGGAATGCTCCCCTGGAAGACTTGCACCGCGGCATCCTCGCCGCCTTTGACTTTGGCGAAGGCGAAATGGCCTCTTTTTTTCAATCCGATGAGGACTGGAACCGAGGCCGTGAGGTTCCCTTGATGGACATGGGCATGGACGATACCGGCACCCCATACCCCTCCATGCGAACGGTGCCTGTCGAGGAGATGGTGGGCGGCATGAATGACCGCATGGTGTATGTCTATGACTTCCTGCGCATGTGGTGCTTCTACGTAGAAGTCATGGCCTTGGAAGAAGGCGCGACGCCTGAATATCCGTTGCTCGCCCATGAGTTCGGAGTGGCCCCGGATCAATTCTCGAAGGAAGTGGACCTTTCTGATCTACCAGGGACAGAAGAGGAAGACGACGAGGGGCCCTATCGCACCGGTGACCCGGAACTGGATGCCTACCTTGACGATGACGTGGATGAGGAAGGAGATGGTCCGAGCTTTACTTCACTGGACGACCTCGACGAAGCCGCATATTGAGCTTGGAGGCCCGATCACATCAGCGCGGGGAGCGTCCGTTGCTCATATCCATTGTGGGGCCCACGGCCGTGGGCAAGACCCGTTTGTCCATTTCCCTTGCCCAATGGCTGGAAACGGAAATCCTGTCGGCCGACAGCCGGCAATTCTACAAGCAAATACCCATAGGAACCGCCGCGCCCACTGACATGGAACGCGCCCTCGCACCGCATCATTTCGTGGGCTTCCTTGGGTTGGAAGAGCCTTACAGCGCCGGAAAATTTGCCGATGATGCCGTGCAGTGGATGACCGCATTCTTCAGAATGCGCCAGGCGGCGGGCAAGCTCCCTGTGGTCATCATGGTGGGTGGAAGCGGCCTCTATACCCAAGCCGTTCAAGAGGGGTTTGACGCGCTGCCCGCCGATCCGGCCGTGCGCTCGGAGCTGAACGCCCAACACGCTGAATTCGGACTCGCCCCTCTCTTGGAAGAACTGCGAGAAAGGGACCCGGAACACCATTCCGCCGTTGACCGAGCGAATCCCCATCGGGTGATTCGGGCCCTAGAAGTCTGCCGCATTACAAACGGCAAGTACACGCAGTTTCGAAACCGCAGTCAGAACCGAAGCCAACTTCAGCAGGGTGGCTGGACCTCATGCGAGGATCGCCCCTGGGACACCCTCACATTGGGACTGAACGCACCGCGCGCTTTGCTCCACGAGCGAATCAACGAGCGAGCCACCCAGATGTTGGATGCGGGGTGGCTCGAAGAAGCACGCCGCGTCATCCATCTAAGAGATGCCAACGCCTTGCGAACCGTCGGGTATCCCCAACTGTTCGATGTACTGGAACAGCGCATGGATATGGATACCGCCATCGTTCGGATACAGGAAGCCACCCGCCAATTCGCCCGGCGCCAATTGACCTGGTTCCACCGCCAAACAGGGGTCCATTGGGTGGATGCCCGCTCGCCGGATGCCGGTGTCGAACTCGTCGGAGATTTTGTTCGCCATGGCCACCTCTGAGTCCCCCGCCACAGCCACGCGGGGCCTCGAAGGATTTGACCCCCAAACCATCGAAGACCTGGGGTTCGACGAAATCAGGGTCCTGCTGGAAGGGCATTGCTCCACGGATTCTGCCCGTCGACGGGCACGGGGCGTAGAGCCCACCTTCCACCGCCCGACAGTGCTCTCCGCCCTGGAGTCCACCGATGAATTGCGGCGGATTCGCGTGGAAGGCTACTCCTTTCCCACGCTGACATTCGAGGAAATCAAGGGCGAAATCAAATTGCTTGAGGTCTCGGGTTCCGCGCTCACCGAGGACGGTTTCATGCGGGTATTGCAATGTACCCGTCTCGTGAATGACATCGTGGGAGCCCTGAACGGACGCGACCGCATTTTCCCAAGGCTGTGCAGCATGCTTGGGTCGGTTGAAGAAAACCGGGAAATCGTCAAGGAAATCGAAGCGGTTTTCGACCCCAAGGGCGGTGTCCGAAACCATGCATCCGAAGCGCTGGGCCGCATACGGATCGATATGCAGACCGCCCGTCGCCAAGTGAATCGCCTTTTCGACAAGGCATTGCGCGCCTGCACCAAACAAGGCTGGCTCGCGGACATCCAGGAAGGCTACCTGCACGAACGGAGGGTGCTTGCGGTGGCCAGCACCCACAAGAGAAAAGTCCGGGGCACGGCACTCGGAACCTCCAAAACCGGATCGGTCACTTTCATCGAACCCACCGATTGCCACCAAGTCAACCACGAGCTCGAAATGCTCAAGGACGACGAACGCCGCGAAATAGTCCGCATCCTTCGGGCGCTGACCCAGCGCATTAGAAAGCACACGCCTCTCATCAAGGCGCAACAGCGGCTTCTGGTCAAGCTCGATTTCATTCAGGCCAAGGTCAAGCTCGCCTTGGCCATGGATGCATGCCGGCCCAACCTCGTCAAGGAGTTGCGGATTGAACTGCTCAAGGCCCACCACCCTCTCCTCCTGCTTTCACATCGGGACAAGGGCGACCCCGTGGAACCTCAGAACCTGACCCTCCACCAAGGACGTCGCATGTTGGTGATCAGCGGCCCCAATGCCGGAGGAAAGTCCATTGCTCTCAAGATGGTAGGTCTGTTGCAAGCCATGGTCCAAAGCGGGCTGCTCGTACCGGTTCATCCGGACAGCGCCTTTGGACTCTTCAAGGCCATTCTCACAGACATCGGAGACAATCAGAGCATCGAAAACCAACTGTCCACATACAGCTACAGGCTCAACCGCATGAAAGGCTTCCTGGGCACAGCGGGACAAAACAGCCTGCTGCTGCTCGACGAATTCGGCACGGGCAGTGACCCTGAGCTCGGAGGAGCCTTGGCTGAAGTCTTCTTCGAAGCGCTCTATGCCAAAGGGTCTTTTGGTGTCATCACCACCCACTACGCCAACATCAAGACCCGCGCCACGCAGATGCCCGAAGCGGTGAACGGCAGTATGTTGTTCGATGCCGACACCCTCTCGCCCACCTACCACCTCGACCTGGGCCAGCCCGGCAGCTCCTTCACTTTCGAGGTGGCCGAGATGAACGGAATTGACCCTTCTCTGATTGGACGGGCCAAAAAGAAGCTGGACCCTAAAAAGGTCCAGTTGGATGGCCTCATCGCCTCCCTGCAAAGGGAAAAGGCGCGTCACGCCAAACTCACCGACCGTCATTTGCGGGCCGAGCATGCCGCCGATGAGACGCGCAGGGAATACGAGCAGAAGGCCGCCCGCTTGGGCGAACGCGAAGCATCGGTTCAGCGCATGAGCAGCGATCAGAATTCGGCCATGCTGCGCGGAAAGAAGCTGCAGCAGTTCATCGACCGATTCAAGTCGGGCCAAGCCAACAAAGCCCTGCTGGAAGACATCCGTAAGTACTTGTCTGTCGAAGCAGCGAAAAAGGCGGAACGCGCGGAGGCCGCCGCCAGAAAAAAGGAGGCCGCAGACCGAAAGCGCAAATCAACCCGGCCCAAACAGCACATAGACCGCATAGCCGTGGGGAGCACGGTCCGATTGAAAGACGGACGTCAACGCGGCGAGGTTTTGGACATCAAAGGCAAGCGGGCCACCGTGGCTTTTGGGGAATTCAAAACGCGGGTGGAACTCGCAGACCTGGTGTGGGTCCGTTGATCAGTCGAGGATCACACGGCGGGTGACTTGTGTGCCTTCGGGGAGCTCCACGCTCATCAGAACGATTCCACGGGGCCAACCCGTGACTTCTACGGCTGCGGCACCGCCCCACCAATCTTCGGTATGGAGTACCCTGCCGGAAGCGTCTCGGAAAACGAGACGCGCCGCTCCCATCCAATCGCCCCGGTCCCAGCGGACATGAATCCGGTTCTGGGCCGGGTTCGGCTGAACTCGGATGTTTCGAGCCAGGTCCATTTGGGCGATGTCGGCCACAGCCTCACAGGCCTGTGCCGGACCGCAGGGAACCGCAACCTCGTCATCCGGGTACGCCCCGTGCAACACGGTGGCGCCGGTTTCAGCCGGATCCAACCACAGGTACAGCTTCTCATCACTGGGGTTGGGATTGTCATCCCAATGGAAGGACATCTTTCCATAGTAGTCCGGCTCATCCGGACCGGTCCCACCCCCTGCTCCACCATTGGTGCACGCAGAAAGTCCAGCGGACAAGGTTCCAATGGAGAGGCCATCCTGATTGAAGAGGTGTGAACCGGAGGACCCACCCTCCGTGACGCCATGATTGGTTTCAGTCTCTACCCAGTAGACCCTCCAATGCGAACCAAAGTCGCCAAGGCTGATGCTCGAAGTGTTCTGTGTAAAAGTGCTCACCTTTTTCACGTCGCCCGAAGGGTGATGAATGCCCACCCCGCTGCTCGCTCCAGACCCACTGGCATCCCATCCTGCGTAATACACATCCCAACTGGAAGGGATTTCGTCTTCCACCTCCACGAGCAAGAAGTCCGAACCATCAAAGTTGCTCCCTTGGATATCATCGCTGTCTGCCAGCCGAATCACTCCTGTGCGTCGTCTGTTGAGGAAACCGTTGCCCTCACCACATTCAGGCCGCTCGTAATTGTAGTACACTTTGAGCAATGCAAACTCATCATCCGTGACCTCACTGGCGCAGTGCAGTGCTGTCAGCATGTATTGTCGGCAGTCGAGGGCTGTCGTATTGACCATGGCTCCTGAACACAAGTAAGACCCACCGCTCTCGATGATGGAAAGTCGAACTGTAGCATCGCGCTGGCACTCCCAGCCTACGATCTCAGGGCAGGCCACATCGACCTCGCATGGTTGGCTGCCCCCTCTCGCCGCGTCCACGTCACGAAACAATCCTGCGGCCCCTTCCATGTGCAGGTGCACTTCCCCGGCCGCCCCTTGGGGGATCAAAAGACGCAGGACCGCCCACTCTCCGGGAACGTCGCCTGTGGCGATCCGACCATGGGCATTGTTGTCCCTGAAATCGTAAGGTCCCTCCTGCCATGAACCTGTTGCATCGGTCACCCACATCTCTGCCCCTGGCGGCAAGTGGAAATCGTCGAAATGAAGGGCCAGCCCCTCCGCCCCGGGACACCGCACCGCAAACGCGTGTTCTTCCGCTGAAGTCGGCGGAGCCAAATCAGCAGGCGCATGTTTAACAATGCCATACAGGTATTTGCCCGTCAATTCCGCCTCCTTGTTTGCCCGATGCCAAGCCGCTTCGACATCCAGAGCGGGCAACTCGAATACTTCGTGCGGAATCATCAGCAACCCATCCGGGCAAGGCCGGGACTCAGTCTGTGCCTGTGCGGGCAAAATGAGAATGGAGAGAGCTAGGCCGAAAAGGACTTTACAAACCTGTGGTGTCGTCATCTTAATGCAGGTGCCCCCTTCCACCCCGCGTGGAAATGGTGCATGGCAAGATAGCCACAGGTGATTCTGACTTCCATTTTTTGGCAATTCACGGGGTTCATGGCTTTCTCACCCCTTTTTGCCCGCCCTATCTTTCGAACATGACGCGAAACCCGTTGAAGCCTTTTGTTTTCCCATTGGTTTGTCTCCTCGCCCTTTGGATGCCCCATGGACAGGTCCTCTCTCAGGAAAACGTTCAGGCACAAGGGGAAAAGTTCAACACGCTCCTCTACTACATGAACCGCATGTACGTAGACTCCGTGGACCTCGATGGACTGGTGGAAACGGCCATCCGTGGCATGTTGGAAGAACTCGACCCCCACTCGGTCTACATTCCCGCCGAGGACCTGCAAGAAGCCGACGAGCCGCTCAATGGAAACTTTGAGGGCATTGGAGTGCGCTTCAACATCATGAAGGACACCATCATGGTGGTGTCCACCATCGCCGGCGGTCCGAGTGAGAAGCTGGGCATCATGTCCGGGGACCGCATCGTGGAGGTGGATGGAGAAATTGTGGCGGGTGTCGGGATCCGAAACAAAGGCGTCATGGAGCGGCTCAAAGGCCCCAAGGGCACCCATGTCGATGTAGGGATCAAACGAAGCAAGGTCGAGGAACTGATCCACTTTGACATCGAACGCGACAAAATCCCCATTTACAGTGTAGACGCTCACTACATGGTAGACGACCGCATCGGGTACATCAAGGTCAACCGATTCTCCAAGGAGACCATGGGAGAGCTGATCACGGCGCTGGACGCCTTGCAGGACGACGGCATGAAGGACTTGATCCTCGACCTTCAGGGCAATGGCGGTGGCATGTTGAACACGGCCATCGCCATGGGCGACGAATTCCTGTCCGGCGACCGACTCATTGTCTATACAGACGGGCGTTCCTTCCCAAGGGAAGATCGGGTTGCCCAAGAGGAAGGCCGTTTCGAGAAAGGAAGGTTGGTGGTATTGGTGGACGAATCCAGTGCATCCGCCAGTGAGATTGTCAGCGGTGCAGTCCAGGACTGGGACCGAGGCCTTATTGTCGGCCGACGCACATTCGGAAAGGGACTCGTTCAACGCCCTGTGCGGTTGCCCGACGGCAGCGCTGTCCGCTTGACTGTCCAGCAGTATTTCACACCCTCGGGACGTTGCATCCAAAAGCCATACGATGAGGGGGTCGATGCGTATCGCCGGGAGAAATACGAACGTTTTGAAAAGGGAGAATTGATGTCCCTCGACAGCCTCGAATTGCCCGACAGCCTCAAATACAGCACACTGATCAAGGGACGAACAGTGTATGGAGGTGGTGGCATTCTCCCGGACGTCTTCGTACCGATTGACACGTCCATGAACAGCGTGTATTTCACGGATTTGCTTCGAAAGGGGCTGTTCAATCGTGCCGTCTTGGAATTTCTCGATGCGGACCGAAAAGGGCTGGAAAGAAAGCTCTCCGACCGGGCCGCTTACATCCGTGATTACGCGGTGGACCAAGCCCTGCTCGATGGATTGATCGCCTTGGGAGAAGCAGAGGACATACCCTTTGTTGAAGAGGATTGGAACACGAGTCTCGCAGCCATCGAGCTGCGATTGAAAGCGATTCTGGCCCGAAACCTGTTCGACACTGCCGCATTCTATGAGGTGTTCAACCCCATCAACCCCATTTACAGGCGAGGCATAGAAGTATTAAATGACGGGACATATCGCGACGCCAACATCGATGGCCGGTAATTCACGTCCTGCTGCGGAAGAACCCTTGCTTTGCTCTTCCCGCGCTTGATTCAGCATCTTAATTTTGTTCTACAACACGACAACCCAAACCATGAAACTCTACCGCC
>JAURDB010000159.1 GCA_030828175.1 Flavobacteriales bacterium | reverse complement strand
CCTACGAGCAGTACATCGCGGACATCATTGGCGGTTGGGACCACGTGATACCGGGAATCGGTCGGGCCAACGGAATGCCGGTCACCGGTGTGGCCCGCAGCGGCGAGCATGCCGGTCGGGTGTATGTGAATTGGGCCGACCAACGGAACGGTCCCTTCGATACCGACGTCTGGCTCATCTGGTCGGACGACAAGGGGAAATCGTGGTCAGAGCCGGTCCGGGTCAACAACGACCCTCCCGGCAAGCACCAGTTCTTCACGTGGATGGCGGTGGACCCCGTTACGGGCCACGTGCACATTGTCTTCTACGATCGGCGGATGAGCGAGCGCACCGCCACCCACGTCTATGTTGCAACCTCCACCGACGGTGGGGCGCACTTCATCAACCAGCGGGTGAGCGAGACGGCGTTCGTGCCTTCCGATGAAAGCTTTTTCGGCGACTACAACAACATCAGCGCCTACGGAGGGCGGGTGCGGCCCATCTGGACGCGGAATGAACAAGGCGTGCAGAGTATCTGGACCGCGCTGATCGACAACCGCTGATTCCGGCGGCTACCTTGCTTTCATGAGCTCCGATGTGAAGCGCGTCGCGGTGACCTGCGGCGGATATTCGGGTGAGGCTGACATCAGCCGCAAAAGTGCCGCCATGGTGTTCAAGCACATGGACCGCACGCGGTTCGCGCCCACCTTGGTCCACATTGATCGCGCAGGTTGGTTCGCGGAGGTGGAGGGCGCACGTTTCCCCATCGACAAGGGTAGCTTCACTTGGACAGACGCCGACGGACAGCGCCATGGGTTTGACGCGGTGTTCGAGATGGTGCATGGCACGCCGGGAGAGGATGGCCGGTTGAGCGCCTATTTCGAGTTGATGGGCCTGCCCTACACAGCTTCCCAGCCACGCACTTTGGCCATCGGCCACCACAAGGCGTGGACGACCGCGTTGCTCGCTCGTTTGGGTCACCCTGTGGCCAAGGCGGGCATCTATCGCGCGGACATCCTCGAACGGCTCCAGGCCGAGCAGGAAAGGTTGGCGGCCGAATTTGGATTGCCCTGTTTCGTCAAGGCCTGCGAAAGCGGCTCGAGCATCGGCGTGACGCGCGTGGATGAGCCCGCCCAATTCAGAGCGGCTTTTGAAACGGCCTTCGAGGCCAGCGATTCGGTGATGGTCGAGTCTTTTCTGGATGGGCGCGAATTCACCTGCGGTGTGATTCCTTCAACGCCCGGCGGCCCGCCGCGGTTCCTGCCCGTCACCGAAATCATCAGCGACAACGCCTTCTTCGATTACGAAGCCAAGTACGCGGGCAAGAGCCGCGAGGTGACGCCGGCTGACATCGACGACGCCTTGACTTCAGACATTCAGGAGCGCGCCGTGGCGGTATACCGCGACCTGGATTGCAGCGGCATGGCGCGCGTGGACTTCATCCTCCACGAAGGAAAACCCCACGTCGTAGAGGTCAATACGGTGCCCGGCTTCTCGGAGATGAGCATCATTCCGCAACAAGCGCAAGTCGTGGGCATTCCGCCCACCGAGCTGATCAGCTTGATCTTGGACGACGCGCTGGCGCGGGAGAAATAGGCTCAGGCCTGGTGGATTTTGGCGGCGGTGGCGGCGAGGTCGTCTGGGGTGACCTGGAGTTTGGGGCGCTCGAAGTTGATGTCGGCGACGCCGTTCAAAGGGATGAGGTGCACGTGGGCGTGCGGGACCTCGAGGCCGATGACGGCCACGCCGACGCGCTCGCAGGGGATGGCGCGCTCGAGCTGCAGCGCCACATCGCGGGCAAACACATTGATGCCGGACAGCAAGTCGTCGGGCAGGTCGAAAAAGCGGTCCACCTCCAACTTGGGGATGACCAGCGTATGGCCTTCCGCCAGCGGCATGATGTCCAGGAAGGCCAGAAAACGATCGTCCTCGGCAATCTTGTGGCAGGGGATTTCGCCGGCCACGATGCGGGAAAAGAGGGAAGGCATGATGGTCGCGTGATCTCGAGGTGGAAAGGCAGGTGGAGGGAGCCGTCTGGACTTTGGGAAAGCAGCGTTCAGCCGCGCTCGATTTTGACGACCTCGAATTGGACGATGCCGCCCGGGGTTTGGATGTCGGCGATTTCGCCGAGCGCCTTGCCGAGCAGGCCCTTGCCGATGGGAGACTCCACGGAAATCTTCTTCTCTGCGAGGTTGGCCTCGTTCTCGGCGACGAGGGTGTAGCTCATCTCCTTGCCGTTGCCGAGGTGCTTTACGGTTACGCGGCTCAGGATGAAGGCCTTTGAGGTATCGATCTGGCTCTCGTCGATGATGCGCGCATTGGCGAACAGGGCCTCTGCCTTCGCGATTTTGGCTTCGAGCATGCCTTGGGCCTCTTTGGCCGCATCGTATTCGGCATTCTCGCTCAAGTCGCCCTTGTCGCGGGCCTCGGCGATTTGCTGGGAAATGGCGGGCCGCTCCACGGTCTTCATGTGGTTCAGCTCGTCCTTCAGCCTTTGGTACCCCTCAGGGGTGTAGTATGAAACGTCCGCCATGGCGGTGGGGTTTGTCAGTGTGGTTGTTGAATGGGCTCCGAGCCGCACCAAGCCTTGTGGCGTTGGGGCTGGGGCTCAAAAAAGAGAGGCCCGGAGGTCTCTCGTGTGGTATAAGGTACAAAATTGATGGAAATCCCCCTCAAACCGCAAGGCCTGAGGGGGAATCCTTCGTTAAAAATTGTCGAGGTCGACGGGGCGCATGACGGCGAACCACTTGATGACCTTTTCGCCGACACCTGGGGCATCGATGTGGACGATGTGCACGCCACCCGCAATCGGCACGTTGCGGTCGTTCTTCAAGTCCCACTCGATGTAGGTCAACGGGTCTGCTTTTTTGAAGGTCCGTACGAGGGTTCCTCCCAACGTGTAGATCCGGATGGTGCAGACCTCGGGGAGTCCGGTGATCTTGACGCGGTTGTCGAGCTTGGAGGTCTCGTACTGGGAGTAAGCGTAGTAGGGGTTGGGCACCACGCGCACATTCTCGAGTGCATCGGTCAGGGTGGGCTTGTCACCGGTGACGGTGGCCACGTCCGCGGTGGAGAACTCGTACATCGGGTTGTTGTTGTTGGGCGTACCCTCGACGTCGTCGACATCGGAGCGGTCGTAAGCGTAGCGGCGGTACTGCTTGGCTACGCGGAGCTTGATGCGG
>JAURDB010000158.1 GCA_030828175.1 Flavobacteriales bacterium | reverse complement strand
GACGACATAGGCGGGAACGTTGGTCGCCTTGGCCAATCGGGTCCGCACCGCCCTCAACGTTTCGAATTGTTTTTGTTGGTCTGAACCGGCTTCGAAGGCTGGGGCCGAGGACCGCTTTTTCGCTTGGGTGGCACGGTGGGGCTCCCGGAACGTGGTCAGCATGACCGGGGTTTGGCCTCGGAGGACCTCCCAAGAGCGGGGGGTGAGTTCGACGACCGGATACTTGCCGACTTTTTGGCTGAGGAAGCCCTGTTGGATCAGTTCCTTGCCGATGCTCATCCACTGCTGCTTGCTCTTGTCCGCTCCGATGCCGTGGGTGGACAAGGCTTGTTGTGCAGCCGTGATCTTCTGGGCCTTTGAACCACGAAGGATGTCGACGATGTGGGCCAGGCCATAGGACCAGTCCAATCGGGCCACGGTCGACAGCAGCTTCTGGGCGTCCTCGGTGCCGTCGTGCTGCTCGAAGGTGGTCTCGCAGTTGTCGCAGTTGCCGCAGTCTTCTTTGAGTTCCTCTCCGAAATACTGCAGCAGGATTTTGCGCCGGCAGACCCGCGAATCGGCAAAGTCCTGCATGCGCCGAAGCTTGCCGAGCATCACGTTGCTCTGGTCCAGGTTGCCATCGACTTCGCAATGGGCGGACAGGGTGCGGAAATCGCCCCCTCCATGCAGCAGCAGGGCTTTGCTGTCCAGTCCATCGCGGCCCGCGCGGCCCGTCTCCTGGTAATACCCCTCGATGTTCTTGGGCAGGTTCATGTGCACCACATAGCGCACGTTGTTTTTGTCGATGCCCATGCCAAAGGCAATGGTGGCCACCATGATGTTGATCTCGTCCCGTATGAACCGTTCCTGGCGCTCCATGCGCTCTTGGCTCGAAAGGCCGGCGTGGTAGCACTCCGCCTTGTACCCCGCCTCTTGCAGCCGTTCGGCCATTTCTTGCGTGCGCTTGCGCGAGAGGCAATAGACAATGCCCGATTCCGATGAATGTTGGGCGACGAATTCGAGGAGTTGGGCGACCTCGTCAATGCGGGGCTTGGCAGTGTAGTGAATCTCGGGCCGGTCAAAGCTGTTCTCGAAAAGGGCGGCGTTTTCAAGCCCGAGCTGGCGGATGATGTCGCGCTTGGTGGCCCCGTCGGCGGTGGCGGTGAGTGCCAGCACGGGGACGCCAGGAAAGTGCTTCGACAGGTCCTTGAGCTGGGTGTAGGCGGGGCGAAAGTCATGTCCCCACGAGCTGATGCAGTGGGCCTCATCGACGGCGATCATGTCGATTTCAATGGTCTTGAGTTGCTCAAGCAGTGCGCCTTTCAAGCTCATCAGCCGCTCAGGCGCGATGTACAGCAGCTTGAGGGTGCCCTCGCCGATGGCGTTGAACACCCGATTGGATTCACCCGTGTCCTGACTCGAGTTGAGGTAGGCCGCTTCGATGCCCTTCAGACGGAGGTCGTCGACCTGGTCCTTCATCAAGGCGATGAGGGGGGAGATGACCAGGGTCAGTCCCGGCCTCAGCATGGCGGGGAGCTGGTAGCACATGGACTTTCCGCCTCCCGTGGGCATGATGACCAGGGCGCTTTTGCCTTGCATGACCTCGGCGATGACCGGTTTCTGGGCCGGTCGCAAATCAGGGTATCCCCAGTAGTGGTTGAGGCAAGCGAGGATGTCCGATGTCTGCATGGTGGGCGCGGCGAGGGGACGGGGAAATTAAGGGGCGATCCACGGTCCGCCATGGGGGCATTTTGTCTTTGCCGTGTTTTGTGCGGGGGATGGGCGAGCGACCTTTGCGACATGGATTCACTGTCGCAGATTGTGTTGGGGGCCGCGGTGGGGGAGGTGGTGCTGGGGCGCCGCATCGGCAACCGCGCGATGGTGTGGGGGGCAGTGGCCGGGACGATTCCCGACATGGACGTCCTCGGCAAGTACTTCCTGAGCGAGCTCGACAACCTGGCCTTCCACCGCGGAATCAGCCATTCGCTGCTGTTCTGCGTGGTCGGAGCGCTGGGCTTCGGATGGGTGACCGACCGGCTGTACCGCAGTCCCCACCACCGTTGGATTGCGACGGCGACCAAGGCGGCTGCGGCGGTGCTCATCGGCTTCGTCGTCAACTTCATCACGCAGATCGTGGCGCCCGGCGGCTGGCTGCCGGTGGCCCTCTACATTCCGGCGGCGGGCTACTGGCTTTGGCGCCACGTCCAGAAGCGCTACTTCACCGCGAGCTGGACCGCACCTGATGCGGACCTCAGAGGGTGGGTGCTCCTGTTTTTCTGGGGGTTCCTGACCCACACCCTGCTCGACTGCTTCACCACCTATGGCACCCAGCTGTATGCGCCGTTCTCCGACACCCGCGTGGCGTGGGGCACCATCGCGGTGGCCGATCCGCTGTGGACTTTCCCTTTTCTGGCCTGCCTGCTGGTGGCCGCGCGGTTCGCCCGCGAGGACAGCCGCCGCCGGTTGTGGAACGGCATCGGGCTGGGCTGGTGCTGCTTCTATTTGGCACTGACCGTCGTCAACCACAGCCGCGTCCACCGGACCTTCGAAGCGGCGCTGGCCGAACAGGGGAGGAGCTACGATAAGTTCCACATCACGCCCACCATCTTCAACAACCTGCTCTGGAACGCGGTGGTCGATGCGGGCGATGAATACCTTCTCGCCCAGCATTCCATCCTCGATGAGATTCCCATCGCCTTTCACCCCGTGGAGAAGGGGTACGGTCTGCTCCACAATCTCGAGACCGATGAGACGCTGCGGGTGTTGCGTTGGTTCAGTGCGGGTTACTACAACGCGGTGTTGCGCGACGATGGGAGCTTGCAGGTCAACGACCTCCGCTTCGGCAGCTTTTCGGGGCGCGGCACCGATGCCGACGACTACATTTTCCGGTTCAAGCTGCTCGACCGGGGCCCCGACGCGGCTTATGGCTTCGAACGCGCGCAAGGCGGCCCGCCCGACACCAAGGCCGAGGACATGATGATCGGGCTCTTCAATCGGGCCGGCGGCCTCTCGCCTGAGGATCTACCTGCAGGCACGCCCTGAGCTCCGCGAGAGCGCGCGCGGCCCTTAGCGCGCAAAAATGGCCCCTAGGGGCTATGTCTGGCCCTTGCAGTTACAAAAAGCCCATTATTAATTGGGTTCGAATTCAAGGCGCAAGCCGCCATGGATGCACACCAAACCAATTGACTGCGATGCAACGCT
>JAURDB010000157.1 GCA_030828175.1 Flavobacteriales bacterium | reverse complement strand
CCCAGATCGGCGAGGATGCCGTTCACCTGGGTGACGCCGTGCAAACGAAGGAAATTGGCCGCGAACCGGAAGTTCTCCGGGATGAGGGTGAACCGGGGGTCGTCGGGCACATTGGGCTGCGCGTCCGGGTCGCAGTCGAAGGCAAACAGGCGGCCGTCAGGACCGAGGGCATCGAGTATGCCACGGCTGTGTCCGCCTCCCCCGAAGGTGCAGTCCACGTAAGTTCCGGCGGGCTGCAAGGCGAGCCCGTCGAGGGCGGCGTCAAACAGCACGGGGACGTGGTAGGCGGTGGCCATCAGTTGCGCGTGGAATCGTTGGAGTTGGCGCCGGGCTCGATGTCACGGCGTACGCGCTCGGCCAGGTCGCCGAAATCAAAGTCGGCGTCATCGCCGAGCACCTGCTCCTCGAAGCGGGCCTTGGACCAGACCTCGATCTTCTCGCCCAGGCCGGTCACCACGCAGTCTCCGGCTTTGCCAGCCTCGAGGCCAGCGTGCCCCAGCAGGGCACTGGGCAGCAGCATCCGTCCGGATCCGTCGAGCTCGACCAGGGTAGCGCCCTTCATGAACTTCCGTTGGAAGAGCTGGTGCTGGCGGTCGTAGCGGCTCAGTTGCCCCATCTCGGCATTGACCTTGTCCCATTCGGGCTTCGGGTAGATCACGAGGCAGCCCTCGAAGATGTCCCGGTTCACCACCAAGCCGTCGTGCAGCACGCGGTCCAGCTGCTTGCGCAGCTTGGCCGGGAAGCTGACGCGCCCTTTGGCGTCGATCCGACAGTGGTATTCCCCGAGGAGGTTGAGCATAACGTAAGGGCGACTTGCCCACTCAAAAGTAGACTGTTTATCCCACGATTTCCCACTGGTTCCCACAATCTGACACAATGTGGAAAATTTACTGACGCTTGTGGATGGGCAACTTTTTCAACAACGGCCTGCGTCCCCAGTAAATACAGGGGTTTTTGGTGCTTTTCTCCGGGTGAATGGGGCGGTGGGAAATTGTGGGGTGTTAATGGTGGGCCTGCCGACGGGCCTGAGCCTTGTTCACACCCTCGCTTTCATTGCATGCGCCTTTGGTAGGGAGCGGTTGATTGGATTGGCGTTCATTTGCGGAGTAGGCATTTGCATGGAGCACGATCTCATTACCGAAGGGAAGTACCGCTACGTCCAAAGCGCGACGGAAGGCACCCCGCTTGTTTTGTTGCACGGGCTGTTCGGCGCGCTCAGCAACTTCGAACATCTGTTTGCCCACTTTGCCGGGAAGATGCGGGTCATCATTCCCATGCTGCCCCTGTATGACCTGCCACTGGCGACCACGGGTGCCAAAACCCTCAGCAAGCACGTGGAGGGATTCATCGACCACCTGGGACTCGAGAAGGTGCACCTGCTCGGCAACTCACTCGGTGGGCACGTCGGTCTCATCTACACGAAGCGCAATCCCGACCGGGTGGCTTCCCTCACGCTCACGGCGAGCAGCGGCCTGTATGAGAATGCGTTTGGCAGCAGTTTTCCGCGCCGCGAGGACAAGGAGTTCATCCGCAACAAGGTGGGCGAGACCTTTTTTGATCCGGTGCACGCGACCGATGAATTGGTGGACGAGTGCTTTGCCATCGTCAACGACCGCAACCGCGTCCTGCGCATCCTCGCCATCGCGAAGAGTGCCATCCGGCACAACATGGCGGCGGATTTGCCCAACATGAAGCAGCCTTCCTGCCTCATATGGGGACGCAACGATACCATTACGCCTCCGGAGGTGGCCGATGAGTTCAAGGCTTTGTTGCCCGACGCCGACCTCTTCTGGATCGACCAGTGCGGCCATGCTCCCATGATGGAGCATCCGGAGGAATTCAACCGCATTTTGAGCGATTGGTATGAGCGTCGAGGAATACTCGGTTAAAGATCCCGAGTTCGTCAAGTCGAGCGCCAAGCGGCAGGAATGCCCCAAGGCGGACCGCCCGGAATACGCGTTCATCGGGCGATCCAACGTGGGGAAAAGCTCGTTGATCAACATGCTGACGGGCCGCAAGGCGCTGGCCAAGACCAGCTCCACACCGGGCAAGACCCAGCTGCTCAATCATTTCTCCATGTCAACGGCGGGCAAGGAATGGTACCTCGTGGACCTTCCGGGCATCGGCTACGCCAAGGTGAGCAAGAAGGACCGGGCTTCATGGGAGCGGACTTCCCGCGAATACTTGACGAAGCGGGAGAACCTCATGTGCATCATGATGCTCATCGATTCCCGGCTCCCCCCGCAAAAGATCGATTTGGACTTCATGGCGTGGATGGCGGAGAACGGACTTTCGTTCGCCATGATCTTCACCAAGGTCGACAAGCTCACCATTGCAGAGCGGGAGGCCTTCTTGCCGCGCTACAAAGAGCGCATGCTCAAGCAGTGGTCTGCGATGCCGCCGCATTTCGTGACGTCGGCGGAGAAGGGCGACGGACGGCAAGAGGTGCTCGGCTTCATCGCCCAGACCAATCCCATCTACAGGAAGCCGCCCGAAGAGGAGGTGTGAGCCTTATTCTGCGGCTGGGCCTACACCGATCCTTTCGGCGAGCTCCGAAGTGAAGCCGCGGATGGCTCCTGCGGCCCGCTCGTCCTGCGTGGAACGCTCGAGCGCGTCGGCCAGGGTCATCATGGATTGGCACACGAAGACCTTCATCTCATCCACGGTCATGTCCTTGTCCCAGAGGTCGATGCTCAGCGCCTCCCTGCCATTCCACACGCTCAAGGCAAAGGCCTTGGCTTCTGCGTTGGCAATGCCTGCATCGCTGGCGGACCAGCGGATGGAGGTCGGCACCTTGTTCTCGTCGGTGGTGACGTTCAGCTCGATTCGGGAAGTGCGGGCGTCAGACATGCGTGCAAGTTCGCCCGCACCGCTCAACTTCCCGGCCGATAGGATTGCAAAAAGGGCAGGACGTCTTTTTGCGCCATGAGTTCAGGGAGTCCCATCTCCGGGTGGCGCCTCATGAAATCTTCCACCCAACGCAATCCCATGTACCATCCGAGCCGATCGGGGCTGTCCTGGGGTACGGCACCTGCTTTTGTGAACGGGGCGTCGGCTGTCCATCGCTGGATGTCCATTCGCTTCGAGGTGTACAGGAATTCTTCCTTTCGAAGCTCGACCCAAACCTGCATTTCGTGGTCCTGAATCCAGGCCCATTCCTCGGTGGTGAAATCGAGCAGGTCCCAAGGCTCGACCTCTGGTGCAAGGCAGCGCGCAATG
>JAURDB010000156.1 GCA_030828175.1 Flavobacteriales bacterium | reverse complement strand
CCGCCTGGGCCTGGCGTCCGACCTGTGCCCCCAGCATGTGCCGAGCGGCATCCGCGATGTCCTCCACGTTGAAACCGCATTCGGAATAGAGCTCGTCCTGGGTGCCGTGCTCAATGAAACGATCGGGAACCCCCAGGCGTTTCACCTGTGCAGCGTAACCCTGATCGGCAGCGAATTCCAGCACGGCACTGCCCATGCCTCCTTGGATGCACCCGTCCTCTACGGTCACCACTTTGTCGAACTTGCCAAAGACTTCGTGCAGCAGTGTTTCGTCCAAGGGCTTGACAAAGCGCAGGTCGTACATGGCGGCAGAAATGCCTTCCCCTTCCAGCAACTTCGCCGCCTTCAGAGCGTGATTGCCCTGGTGACCGATGCCCAAGAAAGCGATGTCCTCTCCAGATCGCACACGGCGACCCGTACCCACCTTGATTTTCCTCAAGGGCGTCTTCCAGTCGGTCATCACGCCCTTGCCCCGCGGGTAGCGGATGCTGAACGGCCCATGGTCATCGGCCGATGCGGTGTACATCAGGTTGCGCAACTCTTCCTCGTTCATCGGCGCCGCCACGATCATGTTCGGAATGCACCGCATGTAAGCCAGGTCGAATACGCCGTGGTGCGTCGGCCCATCGGCGCCCGCCAACCCACCCCGGTCCAGGCAGAAGACGACGTGCAGCTTTTGGAGGGCCACATCGTGCAGGACCTGGTCGTAGGCCCGCTGCATGAAAGAACTGTAGATGTTGCAAAACGGCACCAACCCCTGCGTGGCCATGCCGGCGGAAAAGGTCACGGCATGCTGCTCGGCGATGCCCACGTCAAAAGCGCGATCGGGCATGGCTTCCATCATGAACTTCAGAGAACAGCCCGTTGGCATTGCGGGCGTGACGCCCACGATGCGCTCGTCCTTTTCGGCGAGTTCGATGATGGTGTGCCCAAAAACGTCCTGGTACTTGGGCGGCTCCGGCGACTTGGGAACGACCTTGATGATTTCCCCGGTCTCCTTGTTGAAGAGACCTGGGGCATGCCACTTGGTGGGACTGCCCGCCTCTGCGGGCGCATACCCCTTGCCTTTCTTGGTAAGCAGGTGAAGCAGCTTGGGCCCCGGAATGTCCTTGAGGTCGGCGAGCACATGGGCCACCTGCTCTACGTCGTGTCCGTCGATGGGGCCGAAGTAGCGGAAGTTCAGCGACTCGAACATGTTGGACTGCTTCAGCAGCGACCCTTTGACCATGTCGCTCACCTTGGAGGCGATGGTCTGGGCGTCCGGTCCGAACTTGGAAACCTTGCCCAGCAACTGCCACACCTCATCCTTCACTTTGTTGTAGGTGTGGGAGGTGGTGATGTCCGTGAGGTATTCCTTCAGCGCACCGACGTTGGGGTCAATGGACATGCAATTGTCGTTGAGGACCACGATCATGTCGTTGTCCTGCCAGCCCCCGTGGTTCAGCCCTTCAAAAGCGAGACCCGCCGTCATGGCGCCGTCTCCGATGACGGCAATGTGCTGGCGTTTGTCGCCCTTCAGCTTGTTGGCCACGGACATGCCCAGTGCCGCGCTGATGCTCGTGGAGCTGTGGCCAACGCCGAAGGTGTCGTAAGCGCTTTCGCTCCGCTTGGGAAAACCGCTCAGGCCCTTGTGGATGCGGTTTGTGTGGAACTGCTCCCGACGACCTGTGAGAATCTTGTGTCCGTAGGCCTGGTGGCCTACATCCCAAACGATTTGGTCCTCCGGTGTATTGAACACATAGTGAAGTGCCACGGTCAGTTCGACCACACCCAGACTCGCGCCGAAGTGTCCGCCCTTCTCACTGACCACATCGACGATGTACTGCCTCAACTCATCGCTGACCTGCTTGAGGTCCTCGATTCCGAAACGGTCCCGCAAATCCTGCGGCACCGCAATCTGTCCCAAGTGGGGACCAGGCTGGAAGGGTGTGGAGTTTTCGGCCATGGCTCAGTCCGGAAAGTTGCCGGAGGAATAGCAACAAACTTAACCCTTCCATGTTCCGCATGACCTGCGGACCCAATGTGAAATGGACAACCTTTGTAAAGTCAAGCCACTACAGCTGAGGCCAATGCCTCCAGCATGGCCCGCCCATCGGTATTGCCGAGTGACTCGCTGCAAGCCCGTTCAGGGTGCGGCATCATGCCGAACACATTGCCTTCGGCATTGCACACACCCGCAATGTGGTCCACAGAACCATTGGGGTTGAATTCGTCGCCGATTTCACCTTCCGGTCCGCAGTAGCGGAACAGGACCTGATCGCCGTCCTCGATGGCGTCAAGCCCGGCATCATCGATGGTGTAGTTGCCCTCGCCGTGTGCGATGGGTATGCACAATGGGCGCCCATCGGGCAAAGATGCCGTCATGGGGGCCATCAGCGACTCCGGTCGCAGCAGGACGTTGCGGCAGATGAACTTGCGGCTCTCGTTGTGGCGCAGCGCCCCGGGAAGCAGTCCCGCCTCGCACAGGATCTGGAAACCGTTGCAGACGCCGAGCACACGGCCCCCGCGCTTGGCGTGGGCCACGACTTCCTCCATGATGGGGGAGAAACGCGCGATGGCTCCACTGCGGAGATAGTCTCCGTAGCTGAAGCCACCGGGCAGGACCACCAGGTCGACCCCTTTCAGGTCGCGGTCCTTGTGCCAGAGCCGCTCGACCTGGAACCCGAGTTCCGTGCCGAGGGCGTATTCCATGTCATGGTCGCAATTGGACCCCGGGAAGGTGATGACGCCGACTTTCACGCCGGCGAAGTTCGGCAATCCGTGCGGATTGTCACGGCCTATCTGCGGCCAATTGATCAACGTGCGATGCGCCACGTTTTCTGCTGGCCTGTTGATTTGCCCGTCCAGTGCACCAGCGCCACATGTGGAAGCGCCTCAAACTCCAGCAAAACGGGCTGATTCACCCCTCCTGAAGCCCGGTGCACGATGCGGCCGGTCAGGTCGAAAACTTCGACCCCGAAAGCCTCTTGGGGATGACCGACCTGCCAGCCTTGGGCCGTCCTTTGGATTGTGGGGTCCAAGGTGTTGGCCAGGTCACCCACTGAGCTGACGGTCTCCACCGTGACCACCATTTGATAGGTGTCGGAGCAGTAGTCGTTCCATGCGTTGAGCCCAACGGTGTAAGCCCCAGCCGCCGTGTAGGTGTGAATCGGGTTCTCGGAAGTGCTGGTTCCGCCGTCGCCGAAGTTCCATTGGTAGCCGGTCGCACCGGTGCTCGCATTGT
>JAURDB010000155.1 GCA_030828175.1 Flavobacteriales bacterium | reverse complement strand
AGCCATCCAGATGTGTGCTTTCTACCATGAGCATGCCTGAAGCGCCGTATTCCACTTCGATGAACGGGAGGACATTGCCCTCGAGCAAGCCTTCCGGCAAGGGGAAAAACCGGTTGAATAAACACAGGTCAATCAGGTTTCTGTGATGATTGACATACCCACCCAAAACAGAATCCCAAGGTGCATCCCAGCTCTCTTGAAAGCCGATGGCAAATCTGAGTCCCGCGCCGAAAGGCTTGGGGCCTTCCAGCGACAGGTCAACACCACCCCCCCAATGTTGTTTGGTTCCGGCTGTGGACTTCAAGTCCAAATGAAGTCGGTTTAGGACCAGGTCTGCCCGCAGCTGTGTTTCCGAGGCCATGGACGGGGCGTCTTGAGCAGCGAGGCGATGTGCCTTCGTTCCAATGAGAAGGCAGCTCAGGAAGAAGAGGATGCGAAAACGGGGGAGAAGGGCACCCATGGATGTCAGGTTCGGTTGGCGCATGCCTTTCAAAAAGCAGTCCAAAAAATTGGGCAGCATCAACACTGACGCAGAGATCAAGTCTGAAAGGGATCTTTTCCCTCACCGAGAGTGAGGCGGGCTCGCTTTTGCCGGAAAAGTGCGATGATGTCGTGGACGATACAGACCATCGTGAGGTTGAACAACCCAGTCACAAAAGGCCAGAATGCCGCCATGGTGATTATGGTCATCCAAGGTAGCACGCCCCAGACACTGTTGGCTTCACTTTGGATGACGCCCGTGCTGAGCTCATCCAGTTTCATGCCTAAAAGCCCAATCAAAAGGGGGGCCAGGGCGAGTGCCAACAAGCCCCCGTGCAAGAGCAAGACGAGCGCAATGCGCCATTTGCGCTTGAGGAGGATGGTCTTCTTGAACATGTGCGGTTGCGTTTTTGGTCAGGCGACGTTCAGATGTCCTGTCAAAGGATGGAGGTAGGGACGATCCCGCGGAGCCAACATTGGAACCGCTTCCAACGGCCCGCTTCGCCATCGGGGTTCCAATCGCCAGTGGTGTGCCAGGCGTTTTCGGGGGCGAGCTCCTCCAGCATGAGCGCTTCGACTTGGCTGGCCATGGGGGCGGACTCCATGATGGCGACGCACTCGGTGTTGAGGTTGGCGCTGCGCGGGTCCAGGTTGAACGTACCGATGACCACGGTGCGGTGGTCCACCACCATGGATTTGGCGTGTAACCCAAAGACCGGCACGTACCCTGCGCGTTTCTGCTTCTCAGCGGTGATGAGCTGCTTGCGGATGGCGGCATCGGGCCGGTACTCATAGACCTGCACGCCGGCTGCGATGAGGTCGTCCCGGATGCGCTGGTAACCATTGAAGGCCTCCAGGTTGTCCGTGGAGCAAAGGCTGTTGGTCAATATGGTCACGTCCACCCCGCGCTTCACGGCGTCTCGGAACAGCCCCAGCCCCAGTTCCGTCAGCACGAGATAGGGACTCTGGATGACCACGGACTCGCGCGCGCCTTGGACTGTGGCGAGCAAGGCATCGGTACTGGCGCCGCCCCCGCTGAAGTCCCCGCTGCTGTTCTTTCCCGGTGCATCGGAAACGAAACGGAAGTCCTCCAATTCGTGGAGCCTTCCGGAGGCGAGGATGTGCGGAATGGCGTCGGGAATGCCATCGATCAGCGCACGGATCTCAGGCCAGAAATTCTCGGGATCACAGGCGTAGGCGCCAATCTGGTCGTACAACGCTGCCGCGCGTTCCGCTTCGACGGGCCCATCGATGGGCTGGGCGAGGGGGTGGTCCCAAAAGGCGTCAAACGAAGCGGCGATGGCCTCGGCCCCTGCTCCGATGAGCAGCACATCGCGGTCGCGGAAGTTGTATTCCTGGTCGTAGTCAAAGTACTCGTCGGCGATGTTGCGCCCGCCGGTGATGGCGATCTGCCCATCGACCACAAAGGTCTTGTTGTGCATCCGCTGGTTGAAGCCCTGGAAGTCGCGGGCGACATTGACCACCTTCTGGACCGCATTCTTCCCCTCTGTGGGGTTGTAGATGCGGATCTCGATGTTGGGGTGGGCGTTCAATGCTGCCACATCCTCAAGTGCCACATCGAGCATGATGTCGTCTACGATCATGCGCACCTGCACACCGCGATCGGCTGCACGGATCAGGTAATCCAAGGCAATCAGCCCCACATTGTCCATCGAGAAGATGAAGTACTGTATGTCGATGCTGCGGGTGCTGTGGTCGCTCAACCAGGCCCGCGAGAACACGGCCTCTTCACCTTCTTCGAGGACGTAAGCCCAGGTCGAAGCGGAATCCAACAGCCCCGCGGCGTTTCGCTGGTCTTCGATCGAGTGGACCAGCTGTACTGTCTCGACATTGCAATCCGCAGCCCTTGATCCAGCATAGGCATCCAACCGGGAGTCCAACCCCTCCGAACCGCATCCTGAAATGAGGCCGATCGAAAGCCCCAACACCAAGCCCGAGCATGCGCTTCTGCAGATGTCCATGGAAGCAAGGTAGGGCCAATGTCATAGGGGTCCCATGGGCTACAGGGCACGGTTCCAGGGGGTGCAACCCTTTCATGATTGCGGGAGTCGATGAAGGGAACACCTACCTTCCAGTGCCCATGCTCAAGCTCGTTGCGGGTCTCTTTTTTGCGTTTTCGCTTTCGGTCTCATGGGGTCAGGAGGAGATGTCGCCTTTCATCGAAGCTTGGAACGACACCACCCGGGCGACCGAGGATCGGCTGCAGACTGCGAAGGACCTGCACATTGAATTTCACCAACAGTACCCGGATACCGTCCTCTTCTTTCTGAAGGAAATGCGCGATCTGGCAGCGCGCGCCGACGTGCCATTGGCACTGTATTCCGCGCACAACCGGATCGGAAGCCTGCTGGAACAGCAGGGGCACTTGGAGGAAGCCCTCACCGCATTTGATCAAGCCGAACAGGTAGCCATTGCCCTTGGCGACTCTGCCCGCCTTGGCACTGTCTATGGAAACCGTGGCAATGTGAATGTCCAGCGCAACGAATACGTCGAAGCCACGCGGCACTTCAATCGGTCCTTGGAACTGTATGAGGTCGCCGGGGATACGGCCAGGGCCCGCAGGGCGAGGATGGCACTCGGCAACGTCTTCATGATCATCGGCCACCATGAATTGGCCATGGCCCAGTTTGAGATGGTGCAGAAAGGCATCGCCGATGAGCCGGACCTCGGTTATTTCCCGGGCCTGTTGGAGCTGAACATGGGGTGGTGTGCCTTCGAACTGAAGGACTATGACCAGGCTTCCGCCTTATACGCTTCCGCCCTCCAAACCCTTGAGCGGGAGGAGAAGGGGTTCTTTGTCGCTGGATGTTATGC
>JAURDB010000154.1 GCA_030828175.1 Flavobacteriales bacterium | reverse complement strand
CGTTTTTGATGTCTTCAATGGCGTCTTCGATGCGATCGAGGCCCCGGAGTGAATCGGACATGGGGCAAAGGTATCAGCGGAATCACATGAATGGCGCAAATTTGCCGCATGATTCTACCGGTTGTGGCATTTGGAGATCCCGTTCTGAGAAAGGAGGCGGCAGACGTGGAGCAGGGCATGAAGGGTTTGCAGGGGCTCATTGAAAACATGTGGGAGACCATGTACCGTGCAGAGGGTGTTGGATTGGCGGCGCCTCAGGTCGGGCAGTCCCTTCGTTTATTCGTTGTGGATGGGTCGCCTTTTGGTGAGGGTGATGATGGCGATCCCGGATGTCGGGATTTCAAGCGCGTCATGATAAACCCGGTCCTGTTCGAGGAGAGCGACGAAACGACCAGCATGGAGGAGGGGTGTTTGTCCATTCCGGGCGTCAGAGAGCCTGTGGTTAGACCGGTCTCCGTGAAGGTGGAATACTTCGACGAGCAATGGGTGCTTCGGGAAGAAGCTTTGACCGGCATCGCTGCACGCATCGTTCAGCATGAAAATGACCACCTCGATGGGGTGATGATTCCCGATTATGCCTCTCCCTTGAGAAAAGCCATGCTTCAGGGGAAGTTGAAGGACATCTCAAGCGGCAAAATTCCTTCGGATTATGCCATGCGTTATCCCGCCAAGAAGTCGAGATGAGCAGGTTTGGAACGTTTTCATTCGCTGTGGTCGTGGCTGGCTTGATTCAGGGATGCGGCAGCCGAGCACCCGAGCCCTCGCATCCAAACAAGGCAGACATTGAAGCTGCAGAGCGTCTTTTCGGCCACCGGTTGAGTTCGGACGGGGAAGTCGATTGGACAAATGAGGAGGTGCAGAATGAAGTGCGTTTTCTGCTCCGTTCATATGCCCAGTATGCCAATGACCACCGCGGGGACAGTCTCACTTCGGTGTACATGATGAAGCGGGCGGATCTGCTGCACGGAAGGGGTGACCATGAGGCCGCCATTGCACAGTGGTTGGATGTAGTGGAAGGGTTCCCCAAAGAAGACATCGCTGCCGAGGCCATTTTCAGGATGGGGTTCGTGCGGGAAACGGCAATGCAGGACACGGTGGGCGCATTGAAGGCCTATGCAGAATTGGTGCGGCTGTTTCCCGAGAGTCCTTGGACCGCCCAAGCAGAGATGTCTGCTCAATGGCTGACATTCAGCGAAGAGAAGTTCATTGAGGCGCTCTCAGAGGGGCGTTGATGGGACGGATTCAAACCTTGTAAACCTTCGTGTGCACTTCAATCGAGGCGGAGGGGGAAAGTGAGGTTTTTCGGAGATTGCCGCGGTTCAAAGGGGTAACTTGCGCCCCGCAAACCCAAATCCACCATGTCCAAATTTCGTTCAGGTGTTCTCCACGGAGAAGAAGTAGCCGCCTTGTTTGATGATGCTCAGGCCCAAGGCTATGCGTTGCCTGCAGTCAACATCATTGGAACCAATTCATTGAATGCCACCCTCGAGACAGCCGCTGAAGTTGGCTCACCTGTGATCGTCCAATTGTCCAATGGAGGGGCGGCTTTCTACGCCGGCAAATCTCTCAAAATGGATCAGCAGGGAGGAGCGGTACTGGGCAGTGTCTCCGCGGCTTTGCACGTGCATGAATTGGCTGCCGCTTATGGTGTGCCTGTCGTCCTTCACACAGACCATTGTGCGAGGAAGCTGTTGCCATGGATCGACGGGTTGTTGGACCGCGGCGAACAGCACTTCGAAGCCCACGGTGCCCCCTTGTATTCCTCACACATGATTGACTTGAGTGAAGAGCCGATCGAGGAGAACATTGCTACCTGCGTGGAATACCTGAAGCGCATGACGCCCCTTGGAATGTTCCTTGAAATCGAGCTGGGAGTTACAGGGGGAGAAGAGGATGGAGTGGACAATTCAGACATTGATTCCAAGCACCTTTACACCCAGCCTGAAGAAGTGGCATATGCCTACGAGCAGTTGGGGGCGGTCAGTTCTCAATTCACTGTGGCTGCAGCTTTTGGAAATGTGCACGGCGTATACAAGCCCGGAAATGTGGAGCTGACACCTGTCATTTTGAAGAACAGCCAAGAGCACATTGCTGCCAAGCACGGAACGGGACCACGTCCTGTGGACTTCGTTTTCCACGGGGGGTCAGGCAGCAGTGTGGAAGAAATCCGAGAGGCCATTTCATACGGAGCCGTCAAGATGAACATCGACACGGACATGCAATGGGCCTATCTGAGTGGAGTTCGGGACTACGTGACGGAATGGTCGCCATACCTGCAGACCCAAATTGGCAATCCGGAAGGCGCCGATCAGCCCAACAAGAAAAAGTACGATCCCCGTGTATGGCTGCGCCAGGGCGAGCAATTTTTCGTGAAACGACTCACCCAGGCGTTCAACGACTTGAACTGCATGGGGCGGAACCGAAATTGATGTCTGAGGTGGAGGGCTTAAAGGGCTTGAAGCCTTTTGATTTCGCTGGTGCTGCAGAAAAGTGGGCATTGGCTGAGCACGCAGAACGCCTGCGCGCAAAGGGACTCCGGGGTTTGCAAGCCGGTTCTGGGCGCGTGGGGCGGTGGGTTCTCGAGCCCGCAGGTCTGGGGTGGAGGTTCGACTTCACCAAGCAGTGCATTGATTCAGAAGCTTGGTCGGCTCTGTTGGGCCTGGCCCGAGACGCCAGTTGGAGGCAGGCCCTTGAAACGCAATTCAAAGGTGAAGCCATCAATGCCACGGAACAGCGAGCCGTGCTTCACATGGCGCTGCGCGCCAACCGCGAGGACGAATTCGCAGTTGCCGGAAAACCGGTGATGCACGAGGTTCTGGAGACCAGAGAGGCTTTCCTTGATTTTGCAGATGCGGTGCGGTCCGGACAGGTGAAGACGGCCGATGGCGGGCGATTCACACATGTCATCAACATCGGCATCGGGGGCTCGGATCTGGGGCCGGTAATGGTGCATGAGGCCCTGGCTCCCGAGAGGAGAAAGAATGGCCTGCCGTTGAAAGTGGATTTCGTGAGCAATGTGGATCCTTTTCACCTCGACCAGGTTCTGCAGGGAGCGAGCCCGAGGGAGACCATGATCATCATTGTTTCCAAGACGTTCACCACCCAGGAAACGATGGCCAATGCCCGCCGTGCACTGACCTGGTTGGAGTCTGCATTGGGGGAGGATGCCCCCCGGCATCTTTCGGCCGTGACATCCAACGTGGAGGGAGCGGCGGAAATGGGCATTGCCCCCGAGCGCGTCTTCGGGTTCGGCAATTGGGTAGGAGGCAGATTTTCCCTTTGGGGCCCGGTGGGACTGGCCATTGCCATGGGATCGGGGTCACAGGCATTCAGGGAGTTGTTGGCTGGAGCACGCGCCATGGACCAGCATGTGCAGCATTCGAGCGATGAA
>JAURDB010000153.1 GCA_030828175.1 Flavobacteriales bacterium | reverse complement strand
CAACTGATCAGCGCCGACAGCAGACCAGTTGGCACCCGCGTCGGAGGTGCGCCAAAGCCCGCCGGCAGGAGCGCAGGCCCACCATTCTGAATCGGAACCCGGTCGGGCCGCCAAGCGATTGAGTCGCCCGCTTCCCCCCAGTCCGGTCGGCCCATAGGGGCCGGCATGGATCCACTGCGTATCCTCGGATGACCGCTGGGCCGCCTCTGCCATCCGGTCTTCCTCTGCCCGCTCCAAAGACCTCAGGATGACGCCATTGCTTGGGCGGATTCCGGTGGTCCCGACCCTCGGCGCCATGAATGCATTCCAACGTTGAAAGGGCTTGAAGCCTTTGCCCTTCGCCGTGGATTCAGGAGCCTGGCTTTCGTACAGGGCCTTCACGGAATCAAGGGGCAGGGAGCCATCCCGCATCGCCGCGCTCCAATGTGGCATTTCCTGGGCGCCCGCAGAAAGGAAGCCCCACAGCAGCAGCAGGGCAGCGGCACGGAGGTGCCAGGCTCTTGGAAGAGAGCTCATGGAAGGAAATCCAGCCATGTTTCTTGCGCGGGGCATTGCATCATCAGCGTTTCACCCCGGAGGGCGTGTCAATTGGAGCAGGGCATCCCGAAGAGTCCGAGGACCAAAAGGAAGTCCGCCACGTCCACACCGGGAATGCCGTTGACATCCAACGTACAATCCACGGAGCACCCAAACTCGCCGAGGAGCAGGAGTACGTCATTGACGTTCACGAAGCCGTCCCCGTCGATGTCCTCTGGGCAGAGGGCCTCTTCTTCGGGATCGAGCGGTCCTCCGCTGCAGTCATTGTCGACGCCGTCCTGCGTCCCCGGTGCGCCGGGATAGACGTCATTACGGGAATCGTCGCAATCGGTTGCGTTTGTGACATAACCAATGAGGTTTCCTTCACATCCGGTGGTGGTGATGGCCACGTTTCCGAAACCATCCCCGTCTGCATCTGCATAGAGCGTGGTGGGGGGCACGCATGATCCATCGTCAATGGAGGCAATCTCTGTGTAATTGCAGGCAGTGGGCTCGGTGCAACCTTGGATGGCTTCCAAGGTGAAGTTGGCGTTGGATACGTCAAAGAAGATGGAGCCGTGACCTTTGATCTTGATGCGCGCTGCATTGGTTTCCACGGGCGGCAGCAGAACCAGGGCCTCTCCATTGTTCGGGACGGCCTCCGCCAGCAGATAGGGCCAGGTGTAGCCTCCGTCCACGCTGCAGTAGATGTCCACTTCGCTGCAGTTGACATTGCCCCCGTCGGTTCCTGCGACATCCCAGTTCACGGTCAGGTTGCTGTTGCCCGCCCGTGTGATGTTGGTATTGGGGTAGGTCACGACGAAGGGACCTGTGGTGGCATCGATGTAAAAGGTCTTGGTTCCGACTGCCACACCGCCGCATCCGGGGTTGTTGTCGCGCACCGTGCACTTGAAGGTCATGGTCCGGTTGTAATCGGCCAGGTGTTCGCCGAACGAGACCTGATTGTTGAGCAGTTTGTCCAACTTGGGAATCACCCGGGTGGGGGAGGTGACCGGGGCAAAAGACCGGACGATGGGGGCATTCCCTGAAGGGTTGTTGAGGTTGTTGTCACCGCTGGCCGTGGCCGGTCCGAGGTTGTACTGCTCCCAGCTGTATGTCAAGTTGTTGCCGGGGTTGGGGTCGCTCGCTGTGGCGATCAACTCATACGGCGTGGACTTGGGAATCGAGAAAGCACTCGCACCCACCGAAACCGTGGGCGCGGAGTTGCCACTGGACACCTGCGTGGCGCAGGAGTTTCCGAATCCGTCGTGCAGGTAGTTCGTGCCTTCGATGAGGCTGTGCACATGGTATACGTCGTCAGAATTGTTCTGCAGGTTGGGAGCACAAATGCCGCTGTAGCTCATGATGGTCGAGCCGCTGCCCGGTTCATAGGCGGCCGAAGAGGCCCGGTTGCCGCTGCAGCTGTTGTTGAAGGTGTGGTTGCATCCGAATTGGTGTCCCATCTCGTGCCCCACGTAGTCCACGTCAAAGGGGTCGCCGATGGGGGCGGGCAATCCGGTTACGCCGCCTGCCTTGAAGCTGGTGCAGACAGAGCTCAGGTAGGCCACACCGCCTCCTCCGGTGGAGAACACGTGGCCGATGTCGTAACCATTGAAGCCGATGATGCCGTCAATGGTCGTCTGGTTCTGTGACAACATCGCCCCCCCGTTGGAATTGGTGTAGGGGTCGGTCGACCCGTTCAGAAAAATGAGCTCATCGTTGTTCGGAATCAGGGTGAGTCGAATGGCCATTTCCGGCTCCACGATGCTGTTGATCCGGTTGATGGAGGTATTCATGGCGGACAGCACGCTGCTGACCGTTCCGCCGTGAAACTGGCCGTACTCCCCCGTGCATGCCAGCGCCAGGGAGTAATTCCGGCGGGTCTGTCCGTAGGGAGGACCGATGCGCTGGGAAATCCTACCATCGTCAATGCTGTTCATCCCGTCCGCATCTCCGGACTTCCCGATGCCCATCGTTCGCACGTCGCAATCGTCGCGCCGCTTGCTCGTGGACGCCATGAATTCCGAGCGGGTGTAGACCATGAGCTGATCGAGCTCCCCTTCGTTCCAAGGGTCGATGTATACCGTACCGCCGGGGGTGTGCACGATGCCATGGAACCCACGGGGGCTCAAGTCCACACGGCCGAAGATCAATCCGTTGGTTTCCGACTGGATGAGGTAACTGCTGATTTCAGGGTATTTCGCCGTCAATTCCGGAGCCATGACATCCGAGCGCACCACCCGGAAAGGATGGGCGGACCATCCCACGATTCCCTCGGCGGGCAAGGGAAGCGTGACGCGACAGGCGGACTGGTCCAATGTGCGACCTGCACCGGTGGCAGGATTCCATTCCTGCGGCGCTTCGGTCAGCGCCGTCGCCAGGGATTCGTGATCGTAAGAAATGGCACGGGCGCCGGGAACGGCTTCTCTGCTTTGGGCGCGCGTGGCCACACCTGTTTGCCAGGAAGCTCCTTTGAGCTCAGGGGCTGGGGTGTGCCATTGGGCCTCGATGGAAGGAGCAAAAAGCAGCGCCATCAGGGCGAGAGGGATGTAAACGAAGTGGTTTGGCTTCATGGACATACAACAAGATAGCCCTGATTTTGCTCTTCGGAGGGGGCTGAAAGGGGTCAACCGGGGGATGAGATTTGTCATCGTCGGAGGGAAAGAACCGGGCCCCGTGTGGAAAACGCCCCTTTGTATAATCTCTGCATCCCCTGAAAAACCTGTACTTTTCCTTTTCCCATAACTGGTATTAGGAACGTGGCGCAGCAGTCAAAACAGGATTACACAGAGAGCGACATCCGGTCATTGGACTGGAAGGAGCACATCCGGCTCAGACCGGGGATGTACATCGGAAAGCTCGGAGATGGAGTCAGCGCCGATGACGGCATTTA
>JAURDB010000152.1 GCA_030828175.1 Flavobacteriales bacterium | reverse complement strand
TCCTATGGCCTCGTCTACGACCAGAAACTGCGGGTGGAACAGCTCACAGACACCCTGTCCATTGACAGCAGCTATTACGCCGTTGATGTGATTCCTACCGACGGAGACGACCTAGCAGACCCCCTCAGACAACCGGTTCAGATGAACCCTCTTCGTTCCGTATATGTGGGAAATGACACCTTGTCTCCGCAAGTACGGATCATGTTAAAACCAGATTTCGGGCAACGCATTCTGGACGCGGATACGGCCGTTTTCTCAAGCAACGATGCATGGCGAAAGTGGTTCAAAGGAATCAGTGTACGTTCGGAATATCCAGGAGGAGGCATTGTCAGCTTGGAACCCAATGCGGGCGTTTCGTACATGCGCATTCACTATCACAACCTCAGCGACACGACCACCTACGACCTTGTGCTAAACAGCAATGCCAGCCGTGTCACCCACTTCCGGCATGTGTGGCCATCACCCTTTGAAGCATTGAACGACAGCAACGCGGTCGAAGGAACGGAACAGGCCGTTCTCCTTGGGGCGGGTGGTTCCTACCTCAGGTTGGATTTGTCAGGGCTGGACAGTTTGGACACGCCCGAAGGCGCTGTCATCAATCGCGCAGAAGTCATCCTTCCCGTTGACCTCTCCCCCAGCAAATTGGCCCGGCCCAACTTTCTGACCGCCTTTTTGCGGCGCGAAGCCGGCGGCATTGAGCTGTCACCAGAAGCCACTTCTCCCGGTGTCGCTTATGATGGCGGGTACGATGAAGAGCGTGGCGCGTACGTGCTGAATCTACCGGTCTACGCGCAGCGCAGGCTCAACGGAGAGGAAGTGCGTCCCTTCGTTTATCTCTACTCCGAACTGTCCTCTGTGGCACTCGAACAAGTGGTGTTTGATACCCCGCTGTCCACCAATCCGGCACAATTCATCGTTACCTGGTCTCAATGACCGCGTAATCAAGACCTTCCGCATTATTTTTGCCACATGTGCGGAATCGTCGGGTATCTGGGAGAACAAGAGGCTTTCCCCCTCCTCATCAAAGGCCTGAAAAGGCTGGAATACCGCGGCTACGACAGCGCTGGAATTGCCATTCTCGACGATGACGGCTCCCTGGAGCACCACCGGCGCAAAGGCAAGGTGGATGACTTGCTCGAACACATGAACGGCCACAAGCCCTCGGGTGGGCTCGGTATTGGCCACACCCGCTGGGCAACGCATGGCCCGCCCAACGACGTAAACGCCCACCCTCACCTCAGCGGTGACGGGCAACTCGCCCTCATTCACAACGGGATCATTGAGAATTACCACTCCTTGAAGGAGACACTCACGGGCAGAGGACACACCTTCTACAGCGATACGGATACCGAAGTCCTGGTCCACCTGATCGAAGAAATCCTGAAAAACAGCGAGGACCTCGACCTTTTCGAAGCCACACGCATTGCCCTCAATGAAGTCGTAGGTGCCTATGCCATTGCGGTTGTGGATGTCGGCCGACCGCACGAGCTCGTCTTGGCACGAAAGTCAAGTCCCCTTGTGATCGGCATTGGCGAAGGTGAATTCTTCATCGCTTCAGATGCCACCCCCATCATTGAGTACACCAAGAATGTGGTCTACCTGGAAGATGAAGAAGTAGCGCGCGTTTCCTTGACCGCCGGCCTCAAGATCCGCACCATCAAGAACCACAAGGTGACCCCCGTCATCACTGAGCTCGAGATGGCCATGGAATCCATCGAAAAAGGGGGCTACGAGCACTTCATGCTCAAGGAAATCCACGAGCAACCCCGTTCCATTGCCGATTGCCTTCGTGGACGTCTGCGTCTGGGGCATGGCTCCATTCGGATGGCGGGCATTGACGACCACCAGGAAATGTGGAGTCAAGCCCAACGCCTCATCATCGTGGCCTGCGGCACAAGCTGGCACGCCGGGCTGATTGCGGAATACATGTTCGAAGACTTCGCCCGGATTCCGGTGGAAGTAGAATATGCGAGCGAATTCCGCTACCGCAATCCGGTCATTGGAGAGGGGGACATTCTGATCGCCATCAGTCAGTCCGGTGAAACCGCAGACACCTTGGCCGCCATCCGAATGGCCAAGGAAAAAGGCGCACACGTTTTTGGCATTTGCAACGTGGTCGGTTCCAGCATCTCCCGGGAGTCCCACAGCGGCGCCTATACCCACGCCGGTCCCGAAATAGGTGTTGCCTCCACAAAGGCCTTCACCGCGCAACTCGCGGTGCTCGCGCTGGTGGCCATTCGGGTAGGCAGGCTGCGCGGAAAGTTGGATGAACAGCGATTCAACCGATTGCTTGTTGAACTGAGTGGCATCCCGGAGAAAGTGCAGGCCTTGATGGCGCTAGAACCCGAGATCGAGCAAATCGCGGAACAGTTCATGAAGGCCCCGAACGCACTCTTCCTCGGCCGCGGGTACAACTTCCCCGTAGCACTGGAAGGCGCCCTCAAACTCAAAGAAATCAGCTACATCCACGCTGAGGGCTACCCGGCCGCAGAAATGAAGCACGGCCCCATTGCGTTGATCGATGAGAACATGCCTGTGTTTTTCGTCGCAACGCAGGACGCCCACTACGACAAAGTCGTATCGAACATCCAAGAGGTCAAGGCACGCGGAGGAAGGGTGGTCGCCATCGTCACCGCTGGAGACACCGAAGCCTCAGCTTTGGCAGACAAAGTGATCGAAATCCACAGATCCGATGACGCCTTTGTCCCGCTCCTCAGCACCATCCCCTTCCAGCTGTTGAGCTATCACATTGCCGTCAAACTGGGTCGCAATGTGGACCAGCCGCGGAACCTCGCCAAGAGCGTCACCGTGGAGTAATTGGTGGCCCAGCCAATGCCTCGAATCCATCCAACATGGCTTCGAGGTCGGAGGCCTCCGTCAGGGGGTTCATCAAGGTGCAGCGCAACCAAACCTTGCCTCCAAAACGGGTTTGAACGACGTAATGGGCTCCTGCCTCCAGGTGTCGTTGTCTGAGATCCAAGGTGAAGGCGTTCTGCGCTTCTACATTGGACCACTCACGTCCCACCGGCAAATAGCGGAAGCAGACAATGTTGGCCTGGGGTTCCATCGCAAGCTCCCACCCCTTCGAGCCACGAGCGGTCACCGCCGCTGCCAAAGCCCCACCCAACGCGAACAGCCGATCCACCAGGACCCCCCAGATTTCCGCACCGTACTCTTCCAGTACGGCGGCTACGCGCGTGGACAGCATCCGCTTGGTACACTCGAAGGTGCGCTTGCCGAAATTCCACCACTCCGGATCCTCCGCATCGCTCCACAAATACTCGGCCGCCTGGGTGAAGGGCAGGAAACTGTCCTCCTTCCTTTTGTAGAAAAGCCCCGTGCAGAGGGCAGCTACGCCCATGATTTTGTGGAAATCCATGGCAATGCTGTCTGCCCGCTCCAACCCCTCCACGAGGTGCCGGTGCTGCTCACTGAATGCCGCCGGCACCCCATGCGCTCCATCCACATGAAACCAGATTCCGTGAGCTTCCGCGAAATCCGCCGTTGACACCAAATCATCGAATGCCCCC
>JAURDB010000151.1 GCA_030828175.1 Flavobacteriales bacterium | reverse complement strand
TGGGTGTTTGCGGTGGCGACTGCCTTGCGGACAGCGACGGAGACGGCATCTGTGACAGCATCGATGAGTGCTTGGGTGAGCTGGACGCCTGTGGCGTTTGCAACGGTCCTGGCGCCATCTACGACTGCGGATGCACAGACATTCCCGCCGGCGATTGTGATTGTGCCGGCAGCCAGCTCGACGCCTTGGGCGTTTGTGGTGGCAGCTGCGCGGCCGATGCGGACAGCGATGGAATCTGCGACGATGCAGACCCCTGCGTGGGTCAACCCGACGCCTGTGGCGTGTGCAATGGTCCCGGTGCCGTGTTTGAATGCGGTTGTGCTGACATTCCTGCGGGAGATTGCGACTGCGACGGCAATGAACTCGACGCCATTGGCGTTTGCGGTGGAACCTGCACGGGTGACGCGGACCAGGACGGCATTTGCGACACCGATGAAATTCCGGGGTGCACGGACCCGAATGCGACCAATTATGATGAGATGGCCACGGACAATGACGGATCCTGCATCTACTTGCAGGGCAGCTTCATTGGCCTTTCTGCCGAACTCACTGCGGAAAGCGGTGCCGGTCCGGGCTTGAACACCTGGAGGGTGTATGCCAACTTCACCAATGGAGGAGCTGATTTGCTTTCTGTCTATGGTACCGCGATGAGTCCTGTGGACGTTACGACCTCTACGTCTTGGTATCAGGATGCACTGGGTTCCGCCACCTCGAACGGCATCAACGAGATCCTTTACACGGACTTCCCTTCCCTGCAGTACGACAGCTGGATCACCATCGGTGGCCCTGCTGGCCCGGGAGAGGACATACAAATCGTGGGTCTGGACATCGCCACCTTCGAAGCGGGAGGAGATCTGACATCAGACGAAGTGGCGGGGGGAAGCTGGCTGGCGCTCCCCGGCAACGTTCCTGGAACGGCCCCGGACGCTCAAGGCAAGGTGCTCATCGCACAGCTGACTACGGACGGCACCGTTGTTTTCGATTGCAACATCCAATACCGTGAGCCGGACGGGTCTACACCGACCGTCACAGAATTGAGCTTGGTCTTCCAGAATGGATGTCCTGAAGACGTCAACGGAAGTGGCCTGGTCGATGTGGAGGACATCTTGATCGTTCTTACCCAGTTCGGTTGTGATGGCGGATGCACGGGGGATCTTGATGGAGACGGGGATGTCGACATTGCCGACGGACTGATTGTTCTCGGCGCCTTCGGAAGCTTCTGCAACTGAATCACACCCGGCCTTCCTGGTTCGGTGAATCATTCTGCTTCACAAGGCTGCCCGAAATCGGTCAGCAACAGCAGCAGATCCGAACTTCCGGTGGAGCCATTTCCATCCAGATCAGCCGGACATATGCCCGGAGCGGGGTTCAGGGTATAGATGCAGCTGTCATCCGCTACGGTGTGGATGGGATGGAAATTGATGGCGGTCTCGTCCATGCATCCCATCCAGAAACAGGTGCCATCCTCATGGGTTGCTACACCATTGAAATTGCCCGCTGAAGGGTAGGTACAGCCCTGAATGAGCGAAATGACGGAAACATCGGTCCGGCTCGAAGTGCACACAGTGGGTGGCGTGCTCAGGTGCCAGTCGTAGAAGTAGTAATAGTAGTTGGTGCTGTTCGCCGGGTTGTTGAGGTTGTTGGACGTGATCGTGGCAAGGTCCCCCAAGGCATAGGGGTATTCCAAAGCCGTTCCCACACCATCCCGCCAAAGCCCCAGGTTGTCCCCTATGCATCGCAATCCGTATCCCTGACCTTCCGGCACAGGGAGGGACAATGGCATGTAAGAGGCTCCGGATGGCAGATAAGCCGTAGCCTGCCCGAGCAATGCACCTGACGCATCCACCACGCCCACCGTGCGGTTCCCGGCGACTTCGGCAAAAACCAGCACGGAGTCAAGGACAATGTCCTCGTGGGCGTCGAAGTTCAATCCATAGTCTGAATTGTCGAAGTAAGCGCCGTTCCCCTGCTCTTGGGCCCCGCCCGAGGCCAGGGTCAGGTCATAGACCGAGACGGACTCCACCCAAAAAGTGGTGGTGGAATCCAAAACAGGCGTCGTGAATTGGGGTCCTGTTGCCAGGGGTGTATCGTCATCCATTCCTTCGAACCAGTGGAGTGGCAGGCTTCCTCCCCCCAAGGTCACTGCGGCGGGCAGGTCCTCGATGACGTCTGGCAGATTTGGCTCTTGCGGGTTGGGATGAAATACGACTGAAAGCGTGTCCGAGGATTGCAGACCTCCACACCCATCATCCTGGACAATGTGGAAGGTTCCATTGCTTGTGACAACAAGGCTGTCCGCCTGACCTCCGATGGACCAATTCCAGCCTTGGCCCTGCACCTCGGGATACAGGAGCACCGACCTGCCATCGCACCCCACCAGATCGCCCGCAACGTCCATGCTGGGGACCACCTCCTCGGCCAAGGTCACCCGCAACGGGGACGCCACTCCCGAGCAGCCCTCTGTGTCGGTAACCAGCACGGTGTAGTAACCGGGGGCATCGACGTTGATCTGAGCTGTGGTATCCCCTGTGTTCCAGAGGTATTGATGTCCTTCCACCTCCGCGCTCAGTGCCACGGACTCACCGGGGCACAACAACGTATTGCCGCTGGCTTCTATGCCAAATGCCTCCAAGGTGCAAGACGACTCCATGACGGCATGGTATTGATCTGCTCCCGGTGCGACCCACACCTTCTCGACCCCACTCGGAAAACGCACCACTGCGCTGTCTATCGCCGTTTCGTCGCCCAGGCCAAAGAGCACGTGGTGGGTACCCGTCATACCGTAGCTCTCTCCTGCACGCACTTCGCGCACCTGCACGCCCCACGAACCATAGAGGCTCACCCGGGAGCCCACGGCATCCAGGTTGGACGCCACCCCTTGCAGATCGAAGGCCACCCAATGGTGACCGCTCCCTTCATTGAGGTAGAGAACGTCGGGATTGTACGCATCTGGCGACACGTACACGTTGCCATAGCTGGCGTACACATCGAGGGTTCCATCCCGACCCACGTCACCCAGAGCGAAACTGAGCATGGCGTCCGCGTCACCAAAGGGCCAGGCCGACGGGGAGAACGTGCCGTCTCCATTTCCGAGGAAAAACCGCTGTGCATTGGTTCCCCCTGTGGTCAGGAGGTCGAGAAAACCATCGTTGTTGAGGTCGGCCAGCTTGGCCTGCAGGAAAAAGCCGACTACCTCCAGACCGCTGGCCGATGTGATGTCCGTGAAATGACCTGTCCCGTCATTTTCCAGCAAAGCCATCGGACTGCTGTGATTGGTGATCAATGCGTCCAGGTCACCATCGTTGTCGATGTCCCCAAAATCAGCCGTCCAACTCTGCTTGTTCAGCACCAATCCCCGGGACGCCGCCTCCTCGGTCCAACCGCCATTGCCATCGGACATCCAGAGCTGGTTCACCCTGCGTGGGTCGAAAGGATCCACAATGAACTGCCGGCATTTGGCGATGTAGATGTCGGTGTAGCCGTCACCATTGACGTCGGCAGTGACCACGCCGTAATTGCCGCTGTGGTCGGTGAAGGGATAATCGC
>JAURDB010000150.1 GCA_030828175.1 Flavobacteriales bacterium | reverse complement strand
TCGGGAAAGGTCCTGAGGAAGTAAAGCGCGTCGCATCTTCGCCCCATGTCTCTTCCCCGCCTCGTCTTTGCCACCCGCAACCCAGGAAAGGTCAAGGAAATTGCGGACTTGCTGTCCGGCCATTTCGAAGTGATCGGACTCGATGAGATCGGTTGCATGGAGGACATTCCCGAAACTTCGGACACCATCGAGGGCAATGCCATCCAAAAGGCGGAATATGTCAAACGCCATTACGGTGTGGACTGCTTTGCCGACGACACGGGACTGGAGGTCGATGCCCTCGGCGGTGCACCAGGAGTGTATACCGCCCGATACGGTGGGCCGCAGAAAGATGCCGAAGCGAACATGACCCAACTGCTCGGCGCCCTGGAAGGCCGTGCCGACAGAGGGGCGCAATTCCGAACCGTCATCGCATTGACCGGAGCGGAAGGGACCCGAACGTTCGAAGGGATATGCCGTGGCAACATTGCCGAATCCCGCAGTGGGGCTGACGGTTTCGGCTACGACCCGGTTTTCAAGCCCGCCGGTGAGAAACGGACCTTCGCGGAAATGCCCTCCCACGAGAAGAATGCCATCAGCCACCGCGGGATGGCCGTTCGCGCCATGGTTTCGGAACTCCGGGCGCATCGTTGACAACGTATTCCCAATGCGCTTCACACAAGGCGTATCCACATTAGGTTTGCAGATTAAAGTTCCTTTGGGGACATCAAGAGGAACGCATCCGGAATGAACTACCTCGATTTTGAAGAGCCCATCCGCCTTTTGAGGGATCAGCTCGAACAAGCCCAGAACATCGACGGACAGGGCCAGGTCGATATGCAAAGCACCGTGGCCGACCTCGAACAAAAAATCGACGAGGTAAGCAAGGAGATATACTCCAACCTGACCCCATGGCAACGCGTGCAGGTGTCCCGCCACCCGGACCGCCCCTATACCTTGGACCACATTGCGGCGTTGACCGGTGGTCGGTTCATGGAACTGCACGGAGACCGCTGTTCCAAGGATGACAAGGCGATGATCGGCGGACTTGGGATGATCGATGACTTGCCCGTGATGTTCGTAGGGCAGCAAAAGGGTGCCAACACCAAGCTTCGTCAGTACCGGAATTTCGGCATGGCCAACCCCTCGGGCTATCGCAAGGCCCTGCGCCTGATGAAACTGGCGGAAAAATTCAACCGCCCGGTGGTTTGCTTGATTGACACGCCTGGGGCGTACCCGGGATTGGAAGCGGAGGAACGAGGGCAAGGAGAGGCGATTGCGCGCAACCTCATTGAGATGATGCAACTCCGTGTTCCCGTGGTTTGTGTTGTCATCGGGGAAGGAGCTTCCGGCGGCGCACTGGGAATCGGCATAGGAGATCGGGTGCTCATGATGGAACACACCTGGTATTCCGTCATCTCACCCGAGTCCTGTTCCAGCATCCTCTGGCGCTCATGGGACCACAAAGTGGAAGCCGCTGAGGCCCTGAAGTTGACGGCAGACGACATGCTGAGCCAGAAACTCATTGACGGCATCATTCCCGAGCCGCTGGGCGGAGCGCACAACGACCGTGAAGCTGCCTTCTCATCCGTCAAAGACGAAATCCTCAAACACCTCCGCAAACTCCGGGTGCAAAATGCCGACAAGCGCATCGACGCCCGTATTAGAAAGTTCTCTTCCATGGGGGTTGTGCAGGCCTGATTGGCGTTGTACGAACCCTTACTTTTGCCCGCGATACGATTCATGAAAATGCAATACATCTTCCGCCAGCCCCTGGCACTCCTTCTTCCCGCACTCGCACTGCTCCTCGCCCTCCCCGGTTGCGGAGGTCTGGGCAAAATGGAGAAGGCCATCGAGGAATTGAACCTCTCCATGGACCCCGAGCCCCTCATCATGCGGGGTGGCGAGGTTGAACTGTCCCTCTCCGGCACCTTCCCGGAGAAGTATTTCGCCAAGAAGGCCATCATCGAAGCCACGCCCGTACTCGTATGGGAAGGAGGCGAGGCCGCTTTCAAAACGCAAGGTTTCCAAGGCGAAGATGCTGCCGGCAACTACACCGTGGTGGCGTTCAAGTCAGCCAAGTCCTTTGACTACAGTGCATCCGTTCCATACCAAGACGGAATGGAGGATGGTGCCCGCCTCGAGCTGCGCATCAGCGGCACCATGGGCAGCAAATCCATGGATTTTGCACCGGTGGTCCTCGGAGACGGTGTGATCACCACGCCCAACTGGGTGCAGGCCGATGACCGCTTCGTCATGGGTGAAGACGCCTTCCAGCGCGTCATCTCCTACACGACCGAAGCCGAGATCAACTACGAATACAACGCTTCGCGGGTTCGGAATGCCGAGCTGCGTGACGATGACATGGTCGCCCTGAAGGAATTCATCGGTTTTGCCGCCGATCACGACAGCGTCATGCTGAAGCGCACGGCCGTCAGCGCCTACGCTTCTCCCGAAGGTGAGATCACCCTGAACGAAGACCTCGCCCTCGAGCGCGCTGAAAGCGCCAATGCGGCTGTCGCCAATCTCCTCAAGCGCGCCAAGGTGGACGTCGAGGATGGTTTCTACGGAAACAACCCGAAGGGTGAGGACTGGGAAGGGTTCCAGTCACTGATGCGCGCCTCCGACATTGAGGACAAGGACCTCATTCTGCGCGTTCTGTCCATGTACAACGACAAGAACCGCCGCGAGGAAGAGATCAAGAACATCGCCAAGACCTACAAGGAGATTGAGAAGGAAATCCTGCCGGCCCTGCGCCGCTCGATGATCACGTTGCACTACGACATCGAGGGATACACCGACGAGGAACTGATGGACCTCGCCATGTCCAACCCTGACACGCTGACCGTGGAAGAGGCCCTGTACGCGGCCACCTTGTTCGAAAGCAATGACGACAAGCTCAAGGTTTACGCGGCAACGAGCCGCGTGCACACCGGGGATTGGCGCGGACCCAACAACGAAGGTGTCTGTCTGATGGAGATGGGCAAACTCAACCAGGCTGCGGACCGCTTCATGGCGGCCGATGAGCGTGGTGACAGCCCCATCATCAACAACAACCTCGGTGCCGTGGCCCGCATGAAGGGCAACCTCACCGATGCCAAGCGCCTCCTCTCCAGTGCCTCCGGTGCTGGCGATGCCGTCAAGTACAACAAAGGCATCCTCGCCATTCAAGAGGGCAGCTACAGCCAGGCCGTCTCCAACTTCAGTGGTGAGAACACGGTCAACGCTGCGCTGGCCAAGCTCCTCAACGGAGATGCCAACGGTGCCAAGACCATCCTCGGCAATGCTGGAGACGACAGTGCCGTAGCCCACTACGTACTCGCCATCGCCAATGCCCGTCTCGGAAACAGTGCCGAGGCCAAGCAGCACCGCGACATGGCCGTCCAAAAAGACGCCAGCCTTTCCAGCAAGGCCAGTGCGGATCTCGAATTCCGCGACCTCGACTGAGCCCGGCGAATTCGATTTCGCAAAAAGCCCCGGTTTGCGCATGCAGACCGGGGCTTTTTCTTAGGGTAGAAACCAAAAAGCTTGGCAACACCCCAGTGAAATCAGTCGTTTGAAGGAGGCCCCATACTGCGATAGGCCTGCCAGCAGACCATGCCGGCAGCGACCGCCACATTGAGGCTGTGCTTGACCCCGAATTGGGGGATCTCAATGACGCCGTCCACCGCATCGAGGACTTCCGCACTGCATCCGCGCACCTCATTGCCGAGCACCACAGCCCATTGCTCGGTGGACTCAGGCATCCAAGCCTCCAACATCAATGCGTTGGATGCCTGCTCCAAGGCATAAACTTGAAAACCCCGGGTTT
>JAURDB010000014.1:2999-32368 GCA_030828175.1 Flavobacteriales bacterium | reverse complement strand
TCCAGCTCACCCAAGCACTCATCGATGTTGTCACAGATGCCGTCTCCGTCGCTGTCCGCCAGGCAGTCGCCACCGCAAACACCCACCGCGTCGAGCTGGTTGCCATTGCAATCGCAATCGCCGACCGGAATGTCGGCACAACCGCATTCAAAGACCGCTCCCGGCCCGCCACATACACCGCAGGCATCCAGTGTTGCGCAAGCCCCATTGGCGGGGTCATCGAAATTACAGGCCGTCAGGTCGGAGCAGTTGTCGATTTCATCGCACAAGCCATCCCCATCGCTGTCGGTGCAGTTGGGAACACCAATGAGCCGAACGTCATCGAAATAGGTAACCTCACCATTGGCGTTGTTCCGGGTGACCACACGCAGGCGGACCGTACTGCCATCGGGAATGGAAACGGGGGAGAGGCTGGCTGAGCCGAAGTCGTCGGAGAAATTGGCGAGAATTTGGGTCGTACCGTTGACGATGGCTTCGAATCGGATGTAGTCCGCGGGTTCCAAATTCCCGGTTTCAGTGACGTTGATGCTCGCCTTCAAATCCGTGAAGCCGGTCACGTCGATCTCGCGGGAAGTCCAAGTGCAGTCAAAGTCGAGGTCTTTGCCCGCAAAGGCTGTGTCCCCATTCAATGTGGCGGTGTAGAAGTAGTCCGTGGCCCCGCCAAAGGTGATGTTCCATTCGGTCTCGCCCGACGCGGAATTCGTGGAACCATTGTATCCGTAGCCAAGGCCGCTGAATCCGCCGAAGTTCTCCTCCCAGATGGTGGTAGGACCGGATCCCTGACAGCCGAAATTGGGAGCCGCACAGTCGGTATACACATCGCCAAGGGTCAGGGCGTCGCCATCGTCGCAGGATGATCCGAGCACGATGCAGGAACCATCGTCAGCGGTAGCCGATTCATCGTAGTTGCATGCCGCAGCATCCGTGCATCCCGCCACGACACTCGTCGCATACCAAGCGCGGAAGACCAATGTCGGGTCATCCACATAGGGGTTGCGGTTGCCCTGCGACACTTCGATGCGGTCGTTCCGCTGCACCTCGAAGGCGCTGACCGGATCCGCGAGGTGCCAATCGTACAGGGTCTGGGGGTCACATACCCCTGAGATGTCTCCCGCTTGGGTCGGATACATCGTGTAGAAGTAATAGACCGCCCTTGCGATGTCTCCCTTCTGGGATTCACGGGGCTCCCATACCCCGTTAGAGAGCTCGCTGAAGTCGTCGGGGTTGGCGGGGATGGTTCCCGTGCTGAAGTAGTTGCCTTGGGCGTCGACTCCATACCACTGCGCAGTGGCGTCATCCACCTCTCCGTAGGGGTTGTTCGATCGGGCGCTGTTGGGCGAACCGTGGGAAGGCCGCAGGCTCCAAATGTCCGATCGCATGGGGCTGATGGAGCCATAGTAACTCTGGGGTACCAAGTGCTCGGCGTTGATGGGGTCCGGGAAGGTCACGAACCCAGCGGCCTGTTGGAATCCGGTGTAAACGCACTCGATCTGATTGCCCACTTCATCCGCGGATCCATACATCTGTTCCCGGGCCACATTGTATCCCAGGTCGGTGTGCAATCCATCGTACCAATTGGCCTTGAGCCATTCGCGCAGAGGTTGCAGCGTGAGGTCAGAAGGAGGCGTCGGCGGACCTGTCGTCAGATTGGGCCGGAGGACGAAAAGGCCTTCTTCAATGTGGCTGACGATGACATTGCCGGAAGAGAAGAAGGGATAGACGCTCCATGCACCATTGAATTGGGCCGCATTCGAAGAGGGGTACACGTCGAAATAGGCCACTTCGGTCAATTGTCCCGAAGCCACGGCTTCCAGATCGAGGATCCGCAATCCGGCGCGGTAGTTGGCCTGATAGCAGTGGCCCTGGTGGTTGTAAAGGTTGTGGTCTATGGCCGGGGTGGCCCCGATGTGCGTACCGATCAGAACAGGGTTGTCCAAATCCAGACAGTCGAAGATGTATGTGCGCGTATTGACGCTGCCTTCATCACTTTCGTCATTGACCAACAGGTAGCGCTGGTCCTCGGTCAGCCAACCCTGGTGGGTGTATTGGGCTGATGAGTATCCGGTGTTGCTGAGCAAGAGGGGGTCCGTCGCGTCCGTCACGTCTACAATGGCGACACTGTTCTCATTGAAGCACAATGCGATTTCCTTGCCGACGTGTTGCGCGTCCGGGCCATTGTAGTTTACGATTTGGGCATCGTGCGTGTATCCATCTTCGGCAAAGCTGCCGATGAGGGTCGGGGCTGTGGGGTTGGCAAGGTCGAGGATGTGAAGTCCGCCGCTGAAGGTGCCCGTGCCGACCGCATACGCGCGACCGCTGGCCTCGTTGATTGCGATGTTGTGGCAGTTCCCGAATCCGGCATAATGCCCATCTTCAGTGAAAGTGACCGGAGGGTTGGAGACATTCCGAAGCCGGGTCAGGTCGAACACCTGAAGGCCGTGACCGGATGCTTCCGAAACGATGTAGGCATGGTTGGCATGCACCTTCACATCCCGCCAAAGTGAGCTTCCGGTATGGGAAGGCAGCGTCCCGAGTACCACCGGACTGGCGGCTTCCGTGACGTCCACGAACGCCGTTGTGCCAGCCATTCCTACAATGGCGTATTCCTTGCCGTCGGCAGGGTCCGTCCACCCCCACAAATCTTCCGCATCCCCTCCCCCCATGGAGGATGAAGGGACGAAAGACATCAGGTCGACCAGCTCACAGGGGTAACCTGCAGCGAAGCCATTCTCACAAGGGGTCTGACCACTGACAGCCAGAGCGGCGGTCAGAGCTGTGACCAAGAAAAGTGTGCGCATTGAGAATCGTTGTACGGTGTAAAAAGAGCCCTGGTCAGAAGCAAGTAGAGCTGAAAGCGCTCAATACCATGAGGATATCGGAAACTCCGACCACCCCATCCATGTCGATGTCTCCGGTACATCCGTCGCCGATACAGCCAAAACTGGAAAGCAGGATCAGAATGTCGTCCACGGCGACCAATCCATCACCGTTGATGTCTTCCGGACAGTTGTTCGGGAACACCAGCGTCAAATTGGTGGCTTGAGGGTTGGTTCCATCTGAAGCCCTGTATTGGATGTTGCAACTCAATGTGACGGTTCCATCCGTTGTGAATTGACCAATCAGCACCCGTCCTTGCGCGTCGGGGAATGCCTGAGGCTCTTGGTCTGGGAATACAAACCAACTTCCTCCCGTGATGGCATCAGATGTCAACGCTCCTCCGGATTCGAAGAGACCCGTGCTCAAGCCCGCTGTTTGAATGCCTGTGCTGGTATTGTCATCTGCACCCACGGTTATGAAACTGTCCCACTCCAATGAAGGGAAGTCAGCAAACAAGAGGGGGTTCAAGTTGGCGGCCGTGGCACCTCCTATGACATCTTGGTAGAATGAAGTGGTGGACGAAACGCTGAGTGGCGAGGATTGCGTACCGAAAACAGAAACCAATTGGTCTCCCGGGTTGGCGAACTTGGCATAGACCCGGAAAGTATGTACCCCTGCGCCCACGCTGTTCAAGGCATAAGCCTCGACTTCCAATCCATCGAATGAGGCGGGCAAGTATGTGCAGCTGCCGTCGTTGTCGGTAGCCAGAGGGTTGAAGTTCTGCGCCAGCGGATCGTCACATCCGGGCACTTCGTCGGTGTCGCAAACGCCGTCTCCGTCAATGTCGGAGGTGCAATCGCCACCGCAGACACCCGCGGCATCGAGCTGGTTTCCATTGCAGTCGCAATCACCCGTGGGTATTTCGCTGCATCCACATTCGAGAATGGCGCCAGGACCATTGCAGACTCCACAAGCGTCCAGGTCGCCGACACAGTCATCGACGTCATCGCAAATGCCATCAGCATCGACATCGGCCGTGCAGTTTCCTCCACAGACACCAATGGCGTCAGCCTGATTTCCATCGCAATCGCAATCACCCACGGGGATATCGGCACACCCACAGTCGTAAATGGCGCCAGGACCGTTGCAGATTCCACAGGCATCGATGGTTCCTATGCAGCTGTCCACATCGTCACAGATTCCGTCGGCATCCACGTCTGCTGCGCAGGTTCCACCGCAGACACCGAGGGCGTCGGCTTGGTTCCCTTCGCAGTCGCAGTCCCCCGCAGGGATGCCGCTACAACCGCAGTCGAAGATGGCACCGGGCCCGTTGCAGACCCCGCATGCATCGAGTTGTCCCACGCAGGGGTCGATGTCGTCACAAATGCCATCCGCATCGGCGTCGGCAGAACAACCACCGCCGCAAACGCCGAGTGCGTCAAGTTGATTTCCGTTGCAGTCGCAATCCCCTGCCGGAATATCGTTGCATCCACATTCGAAAACCGCACCGGGACCATCGCAGACTCCACAGGCGTCGTTGAAGAGACATGATGTAGCCGTCGGATCATTGAAGTTGCAGGCTGTCAAGTCTGAGCAACCGTCCTCTTCGTCACAGAGACCGTCGCCGTCGCTGTCGGGACAGGTCGGTACACCGTACAGATAGACGTCGTCAAAACTGTGCGTCTCGCCGTTGGCGTTGTTCAAAATGGTCACCCTAAGCTGCAAATCCGTACCGTTTGGAATGGAGGTCAACGGAAGGGTCGCAGACGTGAAGTCATTGCTGAAGTTGGCCAATTCCGTCGTCGTGCCGTCCAGGATGAGGTCGATGCGGATGAAGTCTGCAGGTTCGGCATTGCCCGATTCTTCAAACGCTGCCGTCACCTGCAGGTCGGTGTACCCGCTCACGTCGATGACACGTGTGGTCCACGTGCATTCAAAATCGGTGTCGCGGCCCTGCATCACGGTATCTCCGGAGAGGATGGTCTGGAAGTAGTCCGTCGTGCCTCCAAAAGTGAGGCTCCACTCGGTCTCTGCGGCTGCATTGTTGGTGTTGCCGTCATATCCGTAACCCAAAACGGGTTCATCTCCGAAGGTCTCCTTCCAGATGACCTCGGGGCCAACACCCTGACAACCGAAGTTGGGCAAGGCACAATCGGTGTAGACGTCACCCAAGGTCAAGGCATTGCCATCGTCGCAAGCATCACCAAGGAATACGCAGGAACCGTCCTCGTCCGTGGCATCAGGGTTGTAGTTGCAGGCTGCGGAATCCTGGCAGCCTGGGATTTCGGCATTGTCGCAAACGCCATCTTGGTCTACATCGGCAGGGCAACCTCCGTTGCAGATGCCCAGGGCATCGTATTCGCCCACGCAGTCGTCCACATCGTCACAAATGCCGTCGTCATCCACGTCCGCGGTGCAAGATCCATTGCAGACACCGAGTGCATCGAATTGGCCCACGCAATCGTCCACGTCGTCACAGATGCCATCTGCATCCGCATCGGCAGTACACAACCCTCCGCATACGCCGATGGCGTCAAGCTGGTTGCCGTTGCAATCGCAGTCGCCGGCGGGAATGCCGGGACCATTGCAGACACCGCATTCATCGAGGGTGCCCACACAAGTGTCGACATCGTCGCAGATGCCGTCGCTGTCGCTGTCGCCGGTGCAATCACCGCCACAAACGCCAATGGCATCCAGTTGATTTCCATCGCAATCGCAGTCACCGGCCGGAATGTCGGCACAGCCACATGCGTAAATGGCGCCGGGACCATTGCAGATACCGCAGGCATCCACCGTTCCCACGCAGGGATCCACGTCGTCGCAGACTCCGTCTGCGTCCGCATCCGCCGTGCAGCTGCCTCCGCAAACCCCCAGCGCATCGGTCTGGTTGCCATTGCAGTCACAATCGCCAGCAGGGATGTCGGAACAGCCGCATTCGAAGATGGCTCCGGGGCCGCCACAAACACCGCAAGCGTCCAGCGTGGCGCAAGATCCATCGTCCACGGTCGCGGCCGGGTCAAAGTTGCAGGCAGCTGGATCGGTACATCCCGGGATGTCCGTTGGCTCCACGCAGAAATTGGTTACATCCGTGCTGACGAAATCCCCTCCGGATGCCACTACATCTCCGTTGACCGTAAGGTTGTAGCTGCCGCTCCCGTAAGCGCAGCACATTCCATCGCCGTAGCTGTCGTTGACGGTCAAGGTGTAGCAACCGTAGCAAAGCTGCTCAGTGATGGTATACGTTGTATTGTTCGCATAGGGACCGCCGGACATGACCGTCGAACCGGTAGCATCCACCAAGGACCAGGTAGTCTCGGAGCCATAGTTGTCCGTGTTCAACGTCATGGTAAACGTTTGGGGTCCTCCGGCCACGCAACTGCCGTCATCCAACGTGACATTGGGGTTGTAGTTGCAAGCTGTGGCATCCGTGCAACCATAGCAGCTGAAATCACAGGAGCCATCGTCATTGACGGCCGTGGGGTCGAAGTTGCAGGCCGTATTGTCCGTACAGCCACAGTCTACCTCGCAGGGAGGGGCACAGCCATTGGAGGAGAGCAAACTCTCGCGGGATCCACCGGGTTGGAACAGGGCGAGCATGCGGTCGGTTTGGCCTTGCGTAAAGAGGTTCATGCAGGCATCATCGGAGTAGTCCATGTAGTTCTGGACCATGTCTTCCGTGGAACAGCTGACGTGGCCGAGGGCACAACCGTAGTTGGCGCCATCGGACTCAGGGGTGTCGGCAACGAAGTCGTCTGAGCCACAGGGGCCGTCGCCCCAGATGTGGCGGAGGTTGAGCCAGTGCCCCACCTCGTGCGTTCCCGTGCGGCCCAGGTTGTAGGCGCCTGATCCGGGGCCATTCAATCCCACATAGGGATAGCCGCATACGACACCGTCCGTTGCTGCCGGTCCACCCGGGAATTGGGCGTAACCCAATAGGCCGCCACCGAGGTTGCACACCCAGTAGTTCAGGTATTCACTGGCGGGCCAAGCGTCCGAACCCCCTTGCGCCGTGAACTTCATGGCATCGTTGGATCCGAAGCTGGAAACCGTGGTGGGCACGCGGAGAATACCGCTGCTCGGTGCACCGTTTGGATCCCGGGTAGCCAAGCAGAATTCGATTTCCGTATCTGCGCCTTGGGGCCAAATGTTGTCCTGGTCCGCATTGGTCCGTCGGAAATCGTCATTCAGAACCTGCAATTGCTCAAGGAGCTCGGAATCGGGAATGTTCTGCGTCTCGTTGGCGTAAATCACGTGAAAAACCACCGGGATGGTGATGACCACCGGTTGCTGCTGGGCTCCGTTCGCACGGGCCTCTTCACGCGCGGCCACGAAGGCGGCGGTGTGTTGTTCAATGTCCGCGTGTCGCTTGGCATAGACGGGATCCAGTCCCATCATTTGAACATGCTTCTCATGGGCAGCACAGCTGCGCTGAGCTGGAGCGGCGTTTGATTTGACCTGGCTGTAGCCGTTGAGGGTAAAAGCGGCGATGCACGCCAGAAAGAGTACAATTCTCATGGTTCAGTTGAGGGTTGCGGCAGTTTGACGGAATGGTCTTACAAGATGCATCCTGAAGTTCGAACAAGCCCACTTATTATATAGTTGCTCGATTTTCCGTTTTGTTTTCGCGGGCATTGTTGGGACCGAGTTTTGGTGTAAATTCGCCGACCCAAGCGAGAATAGCTCAGTTGGTAGAGCACAACCTTGCCAAGGTTGGGGTCGCGAGTTCGAGTCTCGTTTCTCGCTCAGAAAAGGCATCCGCATCGGATGCCTTTTTCATGCGGTTTGGTTTCCCCCCGAAGGGACCGCAAAAAGGGCATCGGCAATCCGTTCTGCGGCACCGGATTGCCCTTTTAGCCAGCGTGCGGCAGCTTTGCCTGCCTCGTCTCTTTCGCCCGATTGGGCCATCCAATTTCTCGCCTGTTCAATCAAGGTTTCGGGTTCGTGACAGACCCGGGCAGCGCCTGCTTCGAGCAGCGCATCGATTTCTCGGAAGCCCGCAATGGCCGGGCCGAACAACACCGGCAAACCGTAGACGGCTGCCTCCAGCGTGTTGTGCACACCTTTGCCCCATCCGCCTCCGACCACGGCGAATGCCCCCAATCGATAGGCGTACTTCAAAATGCCCATCCTGTCCGCAATCATGACAGCACCCGAAGTCCCGGTATCCCCCTTTGGACCGGTCCACTGTGAGAGTCGAACGGCCCCTGTCTGCTCTGCCCAAGACTGGGCTTGCTGGGAGTGAATCTCGTGCGGAGCCACCAGGGCGCACCACCCGGAATGACCCTCGAGGATGGCTTCCACCGCGCTCCACTCCGGGGGCCAAGCACTTCCAACAACGAAGATGCTGCGGCCACCTGCCCATTGGGCTATGGCGTCCAACGAAGACTGGACTTCGACGGGTGGGGGCGCGGTAGAAATGCGATGTACCCTGTCCACACGGGGGTCTCCTGTCTCCAAGGAATCCAAGTTCCATGCTTCCAACGCTTGCCCAGAGGCTGAATCCTGCGTCTGAATGGAGGACAAGAGCCGCATGGATTTGCGAACGAGGAAGCCGAGGCGGTTGAGTGGGTGACGATGGGGGTCAAACCGGGAAGCGATCAAGTGAATCCGGCACCCTTTCCGGTGAAGGGCTTGAATCAAGCCCGGCCACAGCTCATACTTCACCAGGACTGTGTCTCCAATGTCCAGTGTCCGGGCAAAACGGTTCATGGCTTGCGGAAGATCGAAAGGCAAATAGTCGATGTGGTCCGCTTCCTCTGCTGAGACGCCCTCCACACCTGAGGGGGAGAAGAAGGTCAGCAGAATGGGCCGGTTGGGTTGGCGTCTTCTCAGGGCGGCCAGCACCTCCGCACCCTGCTCGAATTCACCAAGGGAAGCGCAATGCACGTGAAACCAGGGCCCCATTTTCCCAGCTTTTCGCATCCGCGAATCAGCCGCTGCCAAGCGTTCCTCCCATCCTCTTCGTCCCCTCCAAGCCTGCCGGGCTTTCCGCACACCGAGTGCCGAGGCCAAACGAAGTCCTGCGAGCAGAATCAGGATGATGAGGTGATACAGGGGCACAGCGTATGGGGAGGGCGTGGGTCCATCAATGATAGTAATCCACGTTGGTGGACCGCGCCTTGAGTCTGAGGATCCAGGCGGCGAAAAGCCCGACGGTCCCATCGTTGCGCGGCCCGGAGTCGGAAGAGAGGGTGTCGGCATTCCATGCTCGCTGGGGTTGCATGCGTCCTAGGAAGGACTCGATGCCCACCTGAAAACGAATCAGCCCATTGGGCGCATCGTGGTAATAGCCGACGCGGGGAATCACCAACCAGCCCCGGGTCAGCCTGTCATAACCGGCGAGGTAGGGATCTTCGAGTTGGGTGACCCGGTTTCCTCGGTTCTGGAAGTGCACTTTGTGTTCCCAGAATCCGAAGTTCATTTCGATGAGCAGTCCCGAGCCGTCCCGAAACGCCGATGAAGAGATGAGTCGACCGGCGGAAAGTGTCAAGAGGGTGCCGCGCTGTTGGGGGGTGACCAAGGCAATGCGGCCTTCATTGTCGACCATGCGGCCATTGTCATCAAGCAGGTTGTCCAACAGGCCGGGCTCGCGGACTTCAGAACCGGTCTGGAACCGGTAGTGGCAGCCCCATCGCCATCCCGAAGCCTCCACCTTGTAAATGGAAAATCCCACGGTATTGGAGGTTCCATAACGGTCGGCAAGGGCGCGAGCTGGGACTTGCCCCCCGAAGTGGATGGCGGCCTGGTACCCCGGTGACCAGGGATGGACATCCCCGGATTTCGTTTGAGCCGCTGCGGGTGTTGCCAGGAGAATCAAGCAAACGATGGAAGCGGGAAGGCGCGCCATCATTTCAAGGGAATGGAGAGTCCGAAGGTGTATCCGCTGAGAAGGGAACCTCCCGTCAATTGAGTGAACAGGGTCCAATCCTTGTAAGTGTAACGGCCCCCCAGATGCCCGGCCAGCTGAAATCCTCCTTTCACGTTGCCGGTATAGCTGGCAGGATCCGCAGACCCACCCACCCATCTGAAATTGTGGGCATACCATGCAAGGGTCAAACCGGCAAAGAAGTCAAACGGTGGGGGGGCGATTTCAGTGAAGTGATAGTGTCCTTGAACTCCCAGTCCCAAAAATTGGTGTTGCCATGTCCCGGAGGCGCCACCTTCCTGGTAGCCGCGATAACTGGCCAACAGTCCACCGGAAATGTGCTCGTCCAAACTCTGTTCGAGTTCGATGAAAATCGGCAATCCGCGGCTGCTCATTCCCAAACCCACATTCACGACATCGAAACGGTCCAAAGAAGAACCCCTTGATTGGGCACTGCCATTTGACGCGGCGAAAAACAGAAAGGACAGCAACGCTGTTCCTACAGTGAGGATCTTCCTGTGAGGCGAGATTAAGCATACAAAAGTGCTCATATATCGAAGATATTTATTAATTTAACGAAAGGTTATATAGTAACCCCATGTTGCCGAAATCCATTTTTTCAATGCCCTTTGTCGAGGGGCAAGGTGCACCGTTTGACGCGATGCTGAAGGGGGGATGGGGTTTTTTGTGCGCAAGATTCGGTGAGGTGATGTTGCTGGCGTTTTTGACGGTTTCCCCTGCGGCTTTCCACGCGCAGCAGTCCACGGCGCTGTCCGTCGAGGTGCTGTTGGAGCCGGGGGAGCAATTTTCTGGGGGGCAGATCATTGCGGCCCCACGTTTCAGCTCCAATGAGACCTACCCCATCGTCGTAGATGCGAATGGCGACCTCCTTCACAACGAGCTGAATCCGTTTCGCGGCTTCAATTTCGATTACCATCCAAACGGTAGCCTGGCGTGGTATTGGACGCTGGGAGGCACTTGGGAAATGCTGGACAGTTCCTTGCAAGCCACAGAGACCCTCGATATCCAAGAAGGGGAAAATGACTACCACGACCTGGAGTTGCTCCCCAACGGCCATCGCCTGCTTCTGGGGCAGGAAATCGTGAGCGTTACGCTGGAGGACAGCATTCCCGATCCCGCGGAACCCGACAGGGCCCTCATCGATTGTCTCATTGAAGAACAGGATGCGCAAGGCAATGTGGTTTGGTTGTGGAGGGCGTCAGAGCACATTCCGCCAACTTGGTGCACCCACTGCTTTTGGGGCGCATCTCTCATTGATGCCTACCATCACAATGCCTTTCAAACCCTTGAAAACGGAGACATCCTGCTTTGCCTGCGCAACATGGATGCCGTGGTTCGCATCAACCGGCAGACCAGCGAACTGATGTGGGTCGTCGGAGGTCCCTTTTCTGATTTTGACCTGGTGGGCCCTGGCGAGGATTTTAGCCATCCTCACGATGCGCAGCTTGTAGGAGACAATCACTTGTTGGTCTTTGACAATCACACGGGACAGATTCCCATGGTCTCTCGGGGCGTGGAATACGCTTTGGACGAAGAGTCGGGCACCCTGACGCAGGTAGGGGAATGGGTCCACCCCTATGGAAACTACGCTTCCTCTCAAGGCAGCATTCAGCGAATCCCCGATGGCGGAACCTTGATTGGATGGGGAACGGCTCCTTCGGAATTGAGCGGAGGAGGCCTGGTGACGGAGTATGATGCACAGGGAACTTTGCTGGGAAGCCTTCACTTTCCCTCCAACCACTTTTCCTATCGGGCTCGGAAAGTGCCCGCAGGGGTCATTCCCCTGATTCAAGGATGTCGTGATTCCGATGCCTGCGACTTCAACCCAGGGGCAGTTCTGAATGGGGACTGCATTGCAGCCGGCGACCCGTGCAATGACGGAAATCCCTGCACGGTGGGGGATGAAATTCAGGAGGATTGCAGTTGCTCCGGATTCTTGCCGCAAGTGGGCAATCCCATAGGGTGTTCGGATCCCGAGGCCGCGAATTTCGATCCTTGCGCGTGGCCAGACATAGACGATGGTTCCTGCCAGTATTTGGTAGAATTCAGGGTGGATGCGACCACCTTGTCTCCTCTTCCCGAGGGCATCGACATGGTGCTGGAGGGGGCGCCCTATTCTCTCATGCCCGGGGGGTTCGGCACTTGGAAGGGAGCCCTTTCCCTGGGCAATGGGAATTGGAATTACCATTTCGTCGCCGATGGCGTCGTGGACACCGTGGTGCGGAGCTTGGATTTGATTTGGCCACTGGGGGCACCCCTGGAGGAACAACGTTCATGTTTGGGGATCCCGTCATCATCCTGTCCGGGGTGCAACCATCCCGACGACCCTTCATTCAGTCCCTTTGCAGCGGACGACGAGCTTTGCGAAAGCGGCAATTGGGTGGGTTGTACCTACCCTGGCGCCATCAATTTCAATGCGCTGGCGATGTACGATGATGGGAGTTGTTCCTTCAATCCGACCATTCCCTGTCCAGGTGACTTGGATGCCAACGGTTTGGTCACGGTCTCCGACATCCTCATGCTGCTCACCTACTTCGGCCTTGCTTGTGGAGGGTAGCCGTCTCAAAGTGGAGCCGGACCCTCCAGACGGAACCCGACTCCGTGAATGGTTTGCAGTTCAATCCGTGGATCGGCTTTCAAGATTTTCCTCAGCCGGGTGATGTACACGTCCATGCTCCTGCCCACAAAGTATCCGGACTCTCCCCAAACCAGTTTGCAGATCAAATCTCTTTCCGTTGTTCTTCCCGCACGCTGCATCAGGATTTTGAGAACATCCCCTTCTTTTGGCGTGAGCCGTTGGACGCCATCAGGGCAGTGCAGTTCATAGGATTCCGGGACGAATCTCAGGTTTCCCAATTCCAGCTGAAGCCCGCCTTCCCCTGCGCTGGAATTTCGCTTCAGAACCGATTTCAAGCGCAGGATCAACTCCTCGTTGTCAAACGGCTTGATGATGTAGTCATCGGCCCCGCATTTCAAACCGTGAACACGATCCTCCACCCGGTCCCTGGCTGTGAGCAGCACAATGGGAAGCCGGGCTGAAAGCTGCCGCAGGTCCTTGGTCAATTCGAAACCATCCCTTCCCGGCAGCATAACATCGAGAAGGACCAGATCATATCGACCCTTGTGATATTCGGGCAAGGCTTCCTTGCCGTCACGCACCAAGGTGGCCTTGAATCCATCGAGCCGGATCAAGTCGTGCAGGAGCAATCCGAGGGTGGGGTCGTCCTCCACAATGAGAATATGGGGCTTTGAATTTTCCATCAGATTCATCCGGGCAATCTGAGGGTGAATCGCGTACCCCTGCCATCCCGCGATGCGCAGGAGACACTGCCTCCGTGCGCCTCAGCAATGGTTCGCACGTAGTGCAGTCCCAGGCCGAAGCCCTTGACGTCGTGCCTGTTTCCCGTCGGTACGCGATGAAACCGTTCAAAAACGCGGCCTTGATGTTCTGGGGGGATGCCTATGCCTCGGTCTTCCACGGTCAAAACCCATCCTTTCGGAGGGGGACCGAAAGCCAGGCAGACATGAATGTCAGGAGGGGCATCTCCTGAATATCGCACCGCGTTATCGAGCAGGTTGCTCAAAAGCCCGTCCAAGTGGGTCCGGTCTCCCGAGAGCGGGGGAAGCACTTGGGTTCCTTCCAGCGCGCCCCCATTCGGAAGGGTCAGGGCAACGCTTCCCTCCTTCAAGGCGACCGCTGCCCGGATGGCTTCTACTGCCCCTTTCACCCAATCCAGTGCATCAAAAGCTTCAATTTGCAGCTTTTCCCTTCCTCCGTCCAATGTGGCGATTTCCATCACTTTCTCTACCTGGCGGCGCATCCTTTGGTTCTCCGACAGGATGAGGTCGAGATAGCGTTTTCGGGCCTGGGAATCGGCCCCAATGTCTTCGCGTTGAAGCAGTTGTGCTCCAGATTCAATGGACGCGATGGGCGTCTTGAATTCATGGGTCATGTTGTTGATGAAGTCCTCCTGAACCTCTGACAGCCGCTTTTGGCGCAGCACAATGACCACAGCATAAACGAATGTTCCCAAGACCAAAAGCTGCAACAAACTGGCCACGAGCCATCGGTCCATCGACATGATCATGTCGCCCCTTCGTTCCGGAAAGCGAAGGCCAAAATAGTGGCCGTCCCTGTCGAAACGCGGTGCAGGCGCGCCGGGGTTCTGTAGTTCTCCCAATCGGCCTCCGTACAGAATGCTGTCGCTGAAGCAGTCGTAGATGGCATACTCGAATTCGGTGTAAAGGGCCACGCCTTCAAAGGATTCCCGGAGCAATGCCTCCAGAAGAAAGGGGTGCAGTGTGTCATTCAGATTGGCTACGAAATAGTTCGACGACGCCTGTCGGACGGGTTCGACCAATGCACTGTCTCCCCGCATGGCCTGTATTCGGTCCACCACCTCGGTCATGGCTGTGACCACCCGGTCGCTGAATTCCCGCTCCCGGAGATCGATGGCTTGCCGCAACCAAGTGAATTGCAACAGAAGCGTACCCCCTATGGAAATCAAACCCGTCAGTATGAGCAGCCGAATGCGATGTCTTGACACGGGTGCAAGTTTAGGGTCATTCTGACAGCGCAAGTTCTCAACGAATGTGAGGGAATTGTCTGCATTGCCTTAGTTTCGGGGCATGAATGGTTGTGTTCATACGCACGCTGCGAAATTCCGGGAAAAGAAGGGATACCTGTGGGTATTGTGTGCATGGCTGACCTGCACATCCCTCTCATTGATGGGGCAAAAGTCCCTTGAGTTGGGTGGCCTGTACCAGGGCGAGAACTTGTTGGTGGTGAACGAACCCAGTGCGGATGGCGTGGGATTTTGTTGTTACGAGGTCAGGGTCAATGGCATGCTGACCGCAGATGCGGTGAATTCGCATGCTTTTGAAATCGACTTGGGGACCCTGGGTCTGCCTCTCGGAAAGGGCGTCTCGATTCGGTTGAAGCACCGCAGTGGTTGTATTCCTCGGGTTTTGAACCCCGAAGTCATTCAGCCTACTCCCGGTTTTCAGTTGGTGTCCTTCGAAGCGGCCAAGAGCGGTGAGGTTTCTTGGACCACAGTGGACGAACACGGTCGAATGCCTTTCGTTCTGCAACAATTCAAGTGGGGCAAATGGGTGGATGTGGTCCGGCTCGACGGTCGCGGTGGCCCTGAAGAGCAGATTTACTCCACCACTGTGCAGCCTGTCAGGGGAGAGAATCTCTTGCGTCTGACACATTTGGCCCCGGATGGAACTTTGGCGGTAAAGGGAGAGGCCCGATTCGAAGGAGATGTTCCTGAATTGACAATGGAATACGACCCCAAAAGGCAAATGCTCAGCTTTTCTGGACCGACCCAATACGAACTGGTCGATGAATTCGGAACCGTTGTGTTGCGCGGTGTGGGAAGCGAAGCAACGTTGCGTTATCTTGCACGTGGCGAATACTTCGTCAATTTCGGCGCAGGAACGGAAGTCCTAAGAAAGCGCTGATGCCTCGGGGCCGGTCCCGGCACAATTCGCATCCAGCATGTCACAAGCTACAGTCACCGCCATGGAGGGTTTGACCTACAACAGTCAACGCCAGGACATTGTCATTCCAGAGTACGGCAGGGTGGTCCATGAAATGATCACCCATTGTGTGACCATTGAGGACCGCGAAGAGCGAAACAAGTGCGCCCACGCCATCGTCAGTGTGATGAATACGCTGGTGCCAGGTTCCAAGGAAATGGTGGACCACGAGGAGAAGCTTTGGGGGCATCTCCATGTCATGTCGGGTTGGTTGTTGGACATCGACGGCCCATTTCCGCCGCCTGCGCGTCCCGAAGAAGACCCGGGTCCCGAGCGACTCAGCTATTCCCAACTCAACAAGCGTCCCTCTTTTTACGGCCGCATTGTAGAGGACCTCATCGAGAAGGCCAAGGCAATGCCAGAAGGGGAGGAGCGCAACGCCCTGTCCATGATGATTGCCAACCTCTTGAAGCGACAATACTTGACGTGGAACAAAGGGGCGGTGGAGGATCCGCTGATCCGTGCGCAGTTGCGTGAGATGTCTGGGGGAGCGCTTGATGTGCCCGCCGAAATCGAGTTGGTCTCCTCGAGCGAGATCCTGAAGAGCAAGCGCAAAACGTCCAACAACTTCCGCAATCGCGGAGGCAAGCGGAAGCGCTGAGCGCTTTTCGGGAAGAGGTCCCCGTTGATTTGTCGAAAAGAACCTGAAATCCGGAAGGAACCGGGCAAGGTCTGGACCAACTTGGCGTTCGAACCAAACGACCGTCATGGGCACTTTCGTCATAGAAGGAGGGCATTCCCTCAATGGATCGATTACTCCGCAAGGAGCCAAGAATGAGGCGCTTCAGGTGGTGTGCGCAGTATTGCTAACACCCGAACCCGTTACCATTTCCAACCTGCCGGACATCGTGGACGTCAATCGATTGATTGATCTCCTCGCTTCGATGGGGGTCAAGGTGGACAAGGTGGATGCCGGCACTTTCCGCTTTCAGGCGGACGATGTGAACATGGATTACCTGGAAGGCCCCGAATTCAAGGAGAAGGGACGGGCTTTGAGGGGGTCGGTGATGGTGATGGGGCCGCTGCTCGCCCGCTTTGGCAAGGGTTTTATACCCAAGCCGGGTGGAGACAAGATCGGACGCCGCCGGATGGACACCCACTTCATCGGTTTCGAAAACCTGGGAGCAGAATTCCGTTACGATTCGGGAGAAACCTTCTTTCGTGCAGAGGCGCCCGATGGGCTCCGTGGAGCGGACATGCTGTTGGACGAGGCTTCGGTGACCGGAACGGCCAACATCGTCATGGCGGCGGCTTTGGCCCAAGGGGTCACCACCATTTACAACGCAGCTTGTGAGCCCTATCTGCAGCAGCTGTGCAAGATGATCAACCGAATGGGGGGCAAGATCTCCGGCGTCGGTTCCAACTTGCTGACGATCGAAGGGGTGGAAAGCCTGGGGGGCTGCGACCACCGCTGCCTGCCCGACATGATCGAGATCGGCAGTTTCATCGGCATGGCGGCGATGACCCGCGGAGAAATCACCATCAAGGATGTCAGTTGGGACGATCTCGGTCAGATACCGAGGGTCTTCGAGCGGATGGGCATCCAGATGGAGCGGCGTGGCGACGACCTGCATGTGCCCGCCCAGGACCACTATGAAATCGACACATTCATTGATGGTTCCATTCTCACCGTGGCAGATGCGCCTTGGCCGGGATTCACACCGGACCTCTTGTCCATACTCCTCGTGACGGCCACCCAGGCCCGGGGAAGCGTGCTGGTCCACCAGAAGATGTTCGAGAGCCGCTTGTTCTTCGTGGACAAGCTCATCGACATGGGGGCCCAGATCATATTGTGCGACCCGCACCGGGCCACGGTCATCGGTTTGGACCGCAAGACCCCGCTTCGCGGTGTGACCATGACTTCTCCTGACATCCGTGCAGGGGTGTCGCTGCTCATTGCCGCTTTGTCAGCAGAAGGCAGGTCCACCATCCACAACATCGGCCAGATCGACCGAGGCTATCAGTACATCGAGCATCGATTGAGGGCTTTGGGTGCGCATATAGAACGTTTGGCAGATTGAATTCAAGTCGCTTGAATTCCATGCGTAACTTTAAAAGACCATGATGATTCCCCGTTTTTCACTCTCTACCGCCCTCATCATTTGCGGTATGTTGACCAGCTCGATGGGTGCAGATGCCCAAGACCCTCGCGTGGGCACTTCCGTAGGTGACCTCGCACCGGAATTGGTGCTGAAGTCCCTCGATGGAGGCGAGGTGAAACTCAGTGATCTCAGAGGCCAGCTTGTCCTGGTGGATTTCTGGGCCAGTTGGTGTGGACCCTGCCGCCGCGAGAATCCAAACGTGGTGAATGCCTACAAGAAGTACCGCAAAGCCAAGTTCAAGAACGCAGAGGGCTTTACGGTGGCCAGTGTTTCCCTCGACAGGAAGCAGGACAGTTGGGAGCGCGCCGTGAAACAGGACCAACTCGATTGGGAATGGCACGGAAGCGACCTGGGTGGATGGGACAGCGAAGCAGCCGCCATGTTTGGTGTTTCGAGCATTCCCATGGGCTTCCTGGTGGATGAGAACGGCATCATCGTCGCCAAGGGCAATGAGCTGCGCGGGATGGGGCTGCACATCCAGATCGACCAGCACGTCGCGCGTCTCTGACAGATTTGTCAGGTGACCTGCGGCAATGACTGACAGGTCCACATGGTGCCTGACACCTTGGCGTTCGGGCCATGGGTGGCACGCGGATTGCTTTTTGCGGGTCAAATTCGCAATTCCATGATCCACGAATCGATGAACGAGGAAGAAGCCGTGCGCGAGGAAGAAACCACCGAGCAGCCTGAGGCCGGCCCCGATGAGGCAAACGGAGGGGAGGAAATCCCATCTGAAGGTGCCCAGACTGAAGGGCAAGCCACATTCCCATCTGAGGAAGACGGGGAATGGAAGGACAAGTATCTGCGTCTCTACGCCGAGTTTGACAATTTTCGAAAGCGCACCATGCGGGAACGAGGAGAGTTGGTGCGCAGTGCCGGCCGTGATGTCATGGAGGCATTGCTTCCTGTACTCGACGACTTCGAGCGGGCGCTGGCAGCAGGCGAAGGGCAGGACGAAGAACAGCGTCGAGAAGGCTACCAGTTGATTGGACAGAAGATGCGTAGCATCATGGAGTCCAAGGGCTTGAAGCGCATGGAGGCCATGGAAGCCGAGTTCGACACCGACCTTCACGACGCCATCACACAGATTCCGGCCCCTTCCGAAGACATGAAGGGCAAGGTGCTCGATGTGGTAGAGCCCGGATACAAACTTCACGACACCGTATTGCGACACGCCAAAGTGGTCGTGGGCAACTGATTCCGAACCATGTCGAAACGCGATTACTACGAAATCCTCGGTGTGGATCGGGGAGCCTCGGAGGCTGACATCAAGAAGGCTTACCGGAAGCTGGCCATCAAGTTCCACCCGGACAAGAATCCCGATGACAGCGGGGCAGAGGCGCGTTTCAAGGAGGCAGCGGAAGCCTATGAGGTACTCGGCGACCAGCAGAAGCGGGCCAAGTACGATCGCTTTGGCCACGCCGGATTGGGCGGTGCCGCCGGCGGCGGTGCCGGGATGAACATGGACGACATCTTCAGCCAGTTCGGAGACATTTTCGGCGGTGCGTTCGGAGATGCTTTCGGTGGCGGTGGCGCCCGGGGACCGAGAAGGACCAAGGGGTCCAACCTGCGCATCAAGCTCCAGCTCACCTTGGAGGAAATAGCGGAGGGCGTGACCAAGAAGGTCAAGGTCTTCCGCTTGGTGCAGGCTGAAGGAGTGGAGTACGACACGTGCCGGGGCTGTCAGGGAACGGGCCAGGTGCGACGGGTGACCAATACAATCCTCGGTCAGATGCAGACGGCCTCGACGTGTCCCTCCTGCGGGGGCTTGGGCAAGGGCGTCAAATCCAAACCCAAGGATGCCGACGAGCACGGTTTGCGGAGGGAAGAGTCCTTCATCGAGATTGAGATTCCCGCAGGGGTCGAAGACGGCATGCAGTTGAACCTTCGGGGCAAGGGCAACGCTGCGCCGGCGGGAGGCATTCCCGGCGATTTGCTCGTTCAGATCCGAGAGCTGGACCACGATCTCTTCACGCGCAACGGACGCAACCTCCACTTGGACTTCCACCTCTCCTTCGTGGACGCCGCCCTCGGTGCCCAGGTGGAAATCCCATTGTTGGGAGGCAAGGCCAAGATTCGGGTCGAAGCGGGCACCCAAGGAGGAAAAATCGTCCGGCTCAAAGGCAAAGGCATGCCATCTGTGGACAGCTATGGCCGCGGAGACCTGTTGGTCAACCTGAATGTCTGGACACCTCAAGAACTGACGGCCGAGGAGCGGGCCACTTTGGAAAGTTGGCGCGATTCCGCCAACTTTCAGCCTGACCCGGACCCCCGTGAGAAAGGATTCTTCGACCGGGTGCGCGACATGTTCAGCTGATTCATGACCACAGCCCTTCACATTGACGACCTCCGCAAGTCCTTCGGGGGGCAGTGTGTTTTGGACGGTGTCAGCTTCGAGGTTACCCCCGGCTCCATCATGGGGTTGCTCGGTCCGAACGGAGCGGGTAAATCCACTTTGATCCGCAGCATCATGGGCATTGTCACACCGGATGCCGGCACCATCACATTGGGAGGCAAACCATGGACGCGCGAAGGTGTCCAGCGCATCGGATACCTTCCCGAAGAGCGGGGGTTGTACAAGGACATGAAGGTCGGCGAGCAGGCTGTGTATTTCGCCCAGCTCAAAGGCATGGAGAAAAAGGAGGCCGTGAAAAGCCTCAGGCATTGGTTCGAGCGCCTCGAGGTGGAGGGGTGGTGGGACCGGAAAGTCTCCGACATCTCCAAGGGCATGGCCCAGAAGATTCAGTTCATCTGCACGGTCGTGCAGGGCCCCGAATTGCTCATTCTCGATGAACCTCTCAGCGGATTCGACCCCATCAATGCCCGGCGCATCATCGATGTGGTTCGCTCCCTCGCGGCCGAAGGGACCTCCATCATGCTGTCTACCCATGACATGCCCAGTGTGGAGCGCCTATGTGACCATGTGGTCCTCCTCAATCGAGGCCGCGTGGTGTTGCAGGGGGCTTCAGATCAACTGCGCGAAGAGGGCTGGAATGGGAGCCAGGAAGTTGTTTTTCGCGGCAATGATTTGACGTTCACGAACGCGTTGGGGGCATGGGCACATCTCGATGGCATCGAGCCCACACCGCAGGAGGGCGTGAGGAAAGCGGCCATTCGACTGCGAGAAGGTGTCGCCCCCGGATCCGTCATCAACGCCTTGCAGGGCCAGGTTGAACTCCAGGAATTCATCAAGGTCAGGCCCGCCATGGAGCGCCTCTTCATCGATGCGGTGGAGAAGGAGAAGTCCATCCCTGAATCCACGGTGTCATGAAGGTCAATCTGATCGGAACCGTCATCTACAGAGAATGGCGCACGCGGGTGGTCAAGCGCAGCTTTCTGATTGGAACCCTGCTGACGCCCATTTTGTCGGTAGGCCTCATCATCGGCTCCGTTCTCCTGACCGATGGGGTGGAGGTCAACCATTTGGTCTTGGTCGAGGATGCTCCCGGTTTGATTACCCGTCTGGACGCTGCCAGCGGTCAATATGTTCCGCGCTGTCCAGGTTGTTTCCCCGAGCGGGACAATCTGGAGTATCGATTCGTCCGAGAAGCCCCCGAGGACAGCGTCTGGCTGGCCCAGGGCCACACCGTTTTGGTCGAATACGATGAGTCCGTGCTGCAGAATGCCGCCGGCTACATGGTCTACGAGAAGTCTCCAGGGGTGCAGGCCAAGCGCCAGATTGAGCGTGATTTGAGTCGGGCCATGGAGCATGCCCGTGTGATGGAAAGCACGGAGCTCGACTGGAGCGCCTATCAAAGGTTGAAACTGGACCTCACTTTGTTTGACCGCGAGTCCACGGAGGAAGGCAGAGAAGAAGGCGGAGGGGATGAGGTTCGCGGCCTCATTGGATTTCTATTCAGCGCCGTGTTGTTCATGGTGCTGGCGGTGTACGGCGGTTTGATCATGCGGAGCGTGGTGGAGGAGAAATCCAACCACGTGGTCGAGGTACTGGTGGCTGCGGTTCGTCCCGAAGCCTTGCTTCTTGGAAAGGTCATCGGCATGGGATGTGTCGCGTTGACGCAGATCATCGCTTGGTCATTGCTTTCCACCCTCACTTTCGGGATTTTCCAATCGCTGTTTGATGCGGGGTGGGTAAACGGGTCCATGGCGGCAGGGACGGAGGACATTCCCATTGACCTGTTGACTGTGATGGCCCAAAACGAGGCATTGTCCGTCCTGCTCGATATCCAGTGGGGGGTCATGATCCTGGGTACAGTGGCCTTCTTCATCGGTGGATTCCTCTTGTATGGAAGCCTGTATGCCGCCGTGGGAGCGTCCGTGCAATCCGAGCAAGAGGGACAGGGAATGGTCGTGGCCATCATTCTTCCATTGATGTTTGCCTACATGGCGGGCGGCGGGGCGATGTCCAATCCGGACGTTCCCGTCTTTACCTGGTTGGGTTATATCCCGCTCACTGCTCCGGTGATCATGCTGGTGCGCTTGGCCATTGGGGTCGCGTGGTGGGAGGCCGTATTGTCTTGGTGCTTGCTGATCTTGACGGCCCGGTTGGTTTTGGGTCTGGCGGGTAGGATCTATCGGAACGGCGTGTTGCACGACGGCGGGAAGAGCGGTTGGAAACTCTGGGTCCAATGGATGCGAAAGGATGAGCGATGAGGGAGGGCTTCGATTGGGGGTGGTGGACTGTGGCACCAACACCTTTACCCTCCGAATCGTAGAATGCGGGGCAGATGACGATTGGCACCCCGTTTTTCATCAACGTCGATTCGTGCGCCTGGGCTTGGACAGCTTTCGAAGCGGACGCATTTCTCCCCAGCGTTTCAGACGAGGTCTGGATGTACTGAAGTCTTTTCGGGAAACAGCGGGGAACTTCAATGTTGATCATTACCGCGCCTTCGGTTGCAGTGCCATTCGAGATGCCTCGAATGGAGGCGCTTTTGTGCGGGATGCCCTTGAAGCGGGGTGGGACATTGAGGTTTTGGAGGGGGCTGCAGAGGCACATTGGATTCATTTGGGGGTGGCCGATTCCATGTCGACCCATGCATTGGGGGATACGCCGCTGCTTACCGTGGACATCGGCGGGGGAAGCGTGGAGTTCATCCACTGGACGGCTTCCGAAGTGCTGGGCCGTTGGAGCCTGGACCTTGGGGTGGCGCGATTGACCGACTGGATCAAACCCAATGATCCCCTGCTGCGTTCGGACATCGCTTCGGTTCATCGCGTAGCAGACGCCGTCCTGGACCCCATCGTGAAAGCGGTGGCCCAGCATCCACCGGCAATCATGGTAGGTACTTCGGGAGCATTCAATACGCTGATGGCGTTGCAGCAACCCGATGCGGCATGGCAGAACCCCAGGGTGGCCGATGCATTCGACACAGGACAACTTCGGGCCATGTGCGCGGCGTTGGCGATGAAATCCAAGGAGGAGATCCAAGCGATCAAGGGCATGCATCCCGACCGTGTGCCTTACATGGCGGTGGCATGTGCGTTGATCGAACACCTGTTGGATCGGTTTTCCTCTGTGGAGCAAGTCTTCCGTTCCCGACATACCCTCGCCGAAGGGGTCATTGTCGATGGCGTGGCAAGTGTGGCAGAGACTGGAATGCCTTCTTCGGATTGGAGGCCGTTCAGCGCCTGAGGTGGACTCGGGAGCAGACCCGATATTCGCTTCATGTCACGCATCCTGATCATCGACGACGAACGCCTGATACGCCACGCTTTGCGCGACATCCTCGAGTATGAAAAACACGAGGTCGCGGAAGCGGAGGACGGTGTGGCTGGACTCAAATCCGCCATGGAAGGCAAGTTTGACGCCGTCTTCTGCGACGTGAAAATGCCGGGGAAGGATGGCGTGGAAGTAGTAGAGGCCCTGACCCTCAAAGGGATTGAAACGCCCGTCATCATCATGACCGGACACGCGTCCGTGGAACTGGCGGTGGAGGCATTGAAGGCAGGGGCCTACGATTTCATCGAAAAGCCCCTGGATTTGAACCGGGTGCTGGTGGCCTTGCGCAATGCCACGGATCGGGAGGCGCTGCGCAAGGAAACGGTCGTACTGCGACAGCGGCAAGGGCGAAAAGGAGGGGTGGACATGATTGGATCCAGCCCGGCATTGGAGGAAATCCGCTCCATCATGGCCAAGGTGGCCCCGACGGATGCCCGGGTGCTCATCACCGGTGAAAACGGAACGGGCAAGGAAGTCGTAGCGCGCAAGATCCACGCCATGAGTGGACGCCAAGGCGGCCCCTTTGTAGAGGTGAATTGCGCTGCCATTCCCTCGGAGTTGATCGAGTCTGAGCTTTTTGGCCACGAAAAAGGAGCCTTCACCAGTGCGGTGAAGCAGCGCAAGGGGCGATTCGAACAGGCGCAAGGCGGCACCCTGTTTCTCGATGAGATCGGTGACATGGCCCTGCCCGCCCAGGCCAAGATGCTGCGAGCCCTGCAGGAAAGGGTCATCCAGCGGGTGGGGGGCGACAAGAACATCAAAGTGGACGTGCGCGTCCTGGCTGCCACCAACAAAGACCTGCAGAAGGAAATTGCCGAAGGCCGATTCCGCGAAGATTTGTTCCACCGAATCAATGTGATTCCCATTCATGTGCCGCGGCTTTCAGAAAGAAGTGGAGATGTCCCTGAGCTGGTCGAACATTTCCTTGGAGGCGTGGCGGACGAGCTGGGCGTAGCGCCTCCCAAATTCTCGAAGGACGCCCTTCAGGCACTCTCGAAAGCGCCGTGGACCGGCAACATCCGAGAGCTTCGGAATGTGGTCGAACGACTCGTCATCCTTTGCGGTGATGAGGTGACGGGCGAGGATGTGAAGCGGCACGTTTCGGGGGTCTGATGGGCCGGCGCCGGAAGCGAAATCAAGGTCAAGTTGTTGATGGGTAGTTGGTTGGAGGCAACCATGTACCCAGTACACCGTCTATGTTGCAGAGCAACTCCTCTACACCATGGATATCAATCAACGCGCCGTCCTCATTGTCTTCCTCGGTATGATCGCAGCATCGGGTGCTGCCCGATTGTATGACAAAGCGGGTCAACCCTTCTGGCACGCCTTGGTTCCAGGCTTGAATGTGGTCGCCTTGATGCGCATCATTGGTCGCCCTGAACTTCACGCGCTGTGGCTCCTGGTGCCGGGTGCGAACGTGTACTTCGCAGCCAAATGGCTGATTGAATTGGCGCAGAGCTTCGGAAAGAACCACTGGCTGGACTATCTGCTGGTCGTGGTGTTCAACGCCTTTTACGTGCTCAACCTCGGTCTGGCATACAGCGAGGAGTACGAGGGCCCGGTCTACGCCAAATCAGGCAAGACCGCCTTCGCCTGATCCGGTAACGCTTTACCGGATCTTTCCCCTTCGTTTTCAGTTGTTGAATACTTCACGCGCTGCGTTCAGCGCGTCTGTAAGTCCTTCTGCCTGCTTTCCGCCGGCTGTGGCAAAAAAAGGCTGCCCGCCTCCACCGCCTTGAATGTGACGGGCGAGGTCGCGGATCAGCTGACCCGCATTCAAATCGCGCTCTGCCGCAAGGTCTTCTGTGATGAGGCAGGTCAACGTGGGCTTTCCGCCCTCTCGGCTGCCCAGCACGGCAAACAAGGGAGCGGCTTCCGCCTTCAGTTGGAAAGCAATGTCCTTGATGGCGCCCGCATCCAGCGGGACTTCCCGGATGAGAACACCGGCGGTTCCTGGACCTCCAGGGCGTTCAATTTCGCTGAGCAGCGTCTGCTTCATCTCCCCCGCCTGGGCCCGGCGGTGGCCTTCGACCTCTTTTTGAAGGCTGGCCAGCTTTGACTGAAGTTCTTCGACGGCCTTGACCACATCCGCAGGTTGCTTGAGGGCATCCGATGCCATCTTCAGCACGTTGCGCTCTGCGGCCATGCCTGCGTAGGCGCGTTGGCCCGTTTCGGCTTCGATGCGACGAATTCCTGCGGCCACGGCGCTCTCGGAGGTGATGCGGAACATCCCGATCTCACCGGTAGCCATCACATGCGTTCCGCCGCACAGTTCGACGCTGGGTCCGAACCCGATCATGCGAACGGTATCACCGTACTTCTCCCCGAACAACATCATGGCACCCGCAGCCTTGGCTTCCTCGATCGGAAGGTTTCTGCGCTCGTCGCGCTGCCGGTTTTCGCGAATGGCCGCATTGACCCGGGACTCCACCTCGCGCAACTCCTCTTCGGATACCTTCTGGAAGTGGCTGAAGTCGAAACGAAGGGCTTCGTCCTTGACCAGCGAGCCTTTCTGTTCCACGTGTGCGCCGAGGACATCCCGGAGGGCTTCATGCAACAGGTGGGTGGCCGTGTGATTGAGGGTGGTTTCCGTTCGTTTGGCGCTGTCCACAGCGGCCGTGAAGTTGCCCGACAACGCATCGGGCAGTCGGTCGGTGATGTGCAGGATGAGCTCGTTCTCCTTGCGCGTGGTCAGGATCCGGATGGAATTCCCGGAATCGTCCGTCAGGGTGCCGGTATCACCGACTTGCCCTCCACCTTCTGGGTAGAAGGGGGTGAGGTTGAACACGAGCTGATAGCGCGTCTTGTCTTTCACCTTGACCTCGCGGTATCGTGTGATGCGCACCTGTGCTTCGGTGCGGTCGTATCCGACGAACTCCTCGACCTTGTCCTCTTCGAGTTCGGTCCAGTCCCCCGCATCCATTTTGCCCGCAGCCCGCGACCTTTCTTTCTGGCGCTCCAACGCCGCTTCAAACCCGGAGTGGTCCACTTCGACCCCCTTCTCGCCGCAAATCAGCGCGGTCAGGTCAATGGGGAACCCGTAGGTGTCGTACAGCTCAAAAGCATCCTCGCCTGAGAGCTGTTGGCCACCGCCGATGCGCTCGTCCAAAAGACCGATGCCCTTGTCCAAGGTGCGCAGGAAACCCTCTTCCTCTTCCCGGATGACCTTGGCGATCAGGCTTTCCTGTTGGCTCAGTTCGGGGAAGAAGTCTCCCATTTGAGCCGAGAGGACGGGCACGAGTTGGTGCAGGAAGGGGGCATCGAACCCAAGGAAGCTATAGCCATATCGAACGGCGCGGCGCAAAATCCTGCGGATGACGTAACCGGCGCCTGCATTCGAAGGAAGTTGGCCGTCTGCGATGGAGAAGGCCACCGCCCGAACGTGGTCCGCGCACACCCTGAGGGCCACGTTGACTTTGTCGTCACCTCCCGTATAGGTGCAGCCTGAGGCCTTGGCGAGCAAGCCAATCAACGGTTGAAAGACATCGGTGTCGTAATTGGACTGCTTGCCCTGCAGCACTGCCGCAAGGCGCTCGAATCCCATGCCCGTGTCGATGTGCTGTGCCGGCAGGGGCACGAGGCTGCCATTCGCCTTGCGCATGAATTGCATGAAGACGAGGTTCCAGATTTCAATGACTTGCGGATGATCCTTGTTGACGAGTTCCGCGCCGGACAAGGCTTCCCGATCGGCGGCGCTGCGGATGTCGACGTGAATCTCACTGCAGGGCCCACAGGGTCCGGTGTCCCCCATTTCCCAGAAGTTGTCCTTCTTGTCGGCTTTGAGAATGCGGTCTGCTGGCACGTGTTTGGACCAGATGTCCACCGCTTCCTGATCCAGTGGAAGTCCGTCTTCTTCGTCTCCTTCGAAAACCGTCACATACAACCGATCCTTGTCGATGCCGTAGCGGTCTGTAAGCAGCTCCCAAGCCCAATCGATGGCTTCTTGCTTGAAATAGTCGCCAAATGACCAGTTCCCCAGCATCTCGAACATGGTGTGGTGGTAGGTGTCCACGCCGACCTCTTCCAGGTCGTTGTGCTTTCCACTCACCCTGAGGCACTTCTGCGTATCCGCCACCCTTGGGGACTTGGCGGGTCGATTCCCGAGGAACACGTCTTTGAACGGGTTCATCCCTGCATTGGTGAACATCAAAGTAGGGTCGTCCTTCAGCACCATTGGGGCAGAGGGGACAATCTCGTGGGCCTTTTCTCGGAAGAAGTCGAGAAACGTTCGGCGGATGTTGACGGCGTCCATGGGTCCTATCATTGGCGTTATTCACACGCCTTTGTTGGTGGTAATGGTTGTGAAACCCGCGTCAACCGCGGCTTTCGGTTGTGAAAGTAGGGACTTTCGCGTACTTTTGCGCCGCCTTATTTCAACATGGCCAAGCATCACATCCGTTTCAATCGGGAGCAACTCAGGACTGAGGCCGTTCCTTACACCACCTCCGACTACATCCGCTGGGGATTGTGGAGGCTCGTGGCGGTTTGTGCTGTCGCGGCGTTGGCCATCTTGACATTTGACCAGTATTTCGAAAGTCCCAAGGTCCGCAGCCAACAGCGCCAAATTGCCTTTCTCGAGTCCCAGGTGAAGCTGATGGAGGAGAAAGTGGACGACATGAGCGGTGCCCTCGGTGAACTCACGGAACGGGACGAGGCCATTTATCGGAACATTTTCGGTGCAGAGCCCTATCCCGAGCACCTGAGGAACCCGGGAATTGGAGGCGCTGACCGATACGGAGACCTACGCGGGCTTGATCAAAGCGAGCAGGTGATTGCCCTCAGGGAACGCATTGCGGAGGTAGAGAGAAGAATGTTGGCACAGGGTGAGAGTTTCAGCCAATTGATGGAGTTGAGCAGCAACCGCGATGAACTATTGAAGAGCATTCCTGCCATTCAACCCGTGCGGAACAGCGACCTGAAAAGGATGGCGAGTGGCTATGGATACCGAATTCACCCCATTTATAAAGTGCGAAGGATGCACTGGGGCATGGATTTCTCAGCCCCGACCGGCACGGAGATTTTTGCAACGGGAGACGGTGAGGTGGTGGAAGTGAAGAAGAAGTACAACGGTTACGGTCACCATGTCAGGATCCGTCATGGCTTTGGATACGAGACTTTGTATGCCCACATGTCCAAGATTCTCGTTCGGAAGGGACAGCGGATTGAAAGGGGGGAAGTCATCGGTCTGGTGGGCTCTACGGGAACGTCTGTAGCCCCTCACCTGCACTACGAAGTGTTCAAGGAGGGCAAGCGGGTGAATCCGGCCCACTATTATTTCAACGACCTGACTCCTGAGCAGTACGAGCAGCTGTTGGCGGCATCGGAAAGTGCCAACCAGAGCTTCGACTGAGGTCAAACTATTTGGCTCTGCACTCCGCCTTGCGCATCTTGCAAGGCCATGGTCACAAAGCGTTACTGGACGATTTCGGAAGTCGCCGATAAATTCGGCGTCAATCCCTCGTTGTTGCGCTATTGGGAAAAGGAGTTTTCCGCCTTGGATCCCAAGAAGCATGGAAGCGGCAAGCGGGCCTACACGCTAAAGGACATCGAGGTCGTCGGGGTACTCCACGATTTGCTCAAGGAAAAGGGGTACACCATCGACGGAGCCAAAAAGCAATTGCGGCAAGCCTTGCAGGAGAAACACAAGATGGAGGAACTCCGCAATCGCCTGGAGGCCGCCCGCGAAGAGTTGCTGCGGTTGGCCGAAGAGGTCGATGCGTCAGGTGCGAATCCCTGACAGAAAGGGCTTTCAGAGCACCGCTTCGGTCAACAGGAATTGCTGCACGTATTCTGTCACGCCGGTTTCGAGCGGTGTCATGTCCCGGTCGTATCCAATGCGCCTCAATTTCGATAGATCGGCTTCCGTGAAGTACTGGTAGGTGTCGCGAATGTCTTCCGGTGTGTCAATGAACCCGATGTCATGCGGAACCTGGAGGGCATCGAAGGTGGCGCGGGTCAGGTCCAGAAAGGAGCGCGCTTTTCCCGAGCCCAGGTTGTAGAGGCCACTGTCCTTTCGGTGGTGCATCAGCCAGTAGCAGACGTCGACCACATCCCGAACGTATACAAAGTCGCGCAACTGCTCCCCGTCGGCGTAATCGTCGCGGTGACTCCGGAACAGTTTCATGCCGCCTGTTTTTTGAATCTGGTGAAAGGCGTGGAAGACCACGGAGGCCATGCGTCCTTTGTGATATTCACCGGGCCCATAGACGTTGAAGAACTTCAGCCCAGCCCAGAAATAGGGAGCCCGGCCCGCCTCAGCCTCGGCCAGGGCCCAACGGTCGAATTGCTGCTTGCTGTCTCCGTATGGGTTGAGGGGTTTCAGCAAGTCCACCACGTC
>JAURDB010000014.1:0-2992 GCA_030828175.1 Flavobacteriales bacterium | reverse complement strand
CATCCCGGTAGCCGTGCTCGCCGCCGCCATAGGTCGCGGCGCTGGAAGCATAGACGAGGGGCAGGCCGAAACGGTGGCAAAGCCGCCAGATCTCCTGGCTGTATCCCAGGTTGAGTGCGTCGAAGATGGAGGCATCCTGCTCGGTGGTGTCGGTTCGCGCTCCCAGGTGGAAGACGAATTGAACCTGCGCTTCATTTGCCTGGAGCCATTCCGGGAAATCGGCCCGGTCGATGCGGGCCGCACAGGTGCGACCCTCGTGGTTGCGGCCTTTGTCCGGACGGGCCGAGAAGTCGTCGACGAGGACGAGATCATGGAACCCCTCGGCATTGAGTCGCGCCACGAGCGCACTGCCAATGAACCCCGCGGCCCCTGTGATGGTAATCATGGTGCGAAGTTACTTTCGCAACCCACCCCATGAAATACGTTTACGTCACCCGCCGTGCCCGATTCAACGCCGCCCACAAATTGTGGAACGACGATTGGTCAGAAGAGAAGAACCTCTCCATCTTCGGCAAATGCGCCAATCCGAATTGGCATGGCCACAACTACGAGCTGCACGTAACCATCAAAGGCGTACCCGCTGAGGATACGGGCTACTGTATGGACCTCAAGGATTTGCGGGACATCATCAAGGTGCGGGTGGAGGAACCCCTGGACCACCGGAACCTCAACATGGATGTGCCCTGGATGAAAGGGGTGTTGACTTCCACAGAGAACCTGATCATCGCCATCTGGGAACAGCTGGAGGGACCCATAGGTGAGTCGGGTTGCCAACTCCACCACATTCGCCTGTACGAGACAGAGAACAACTACGCCGATTACTACGGGGGCGAGTGAGCCGCGCCGGGTGCTACCTTGCGCCCATGCCGCTCTACCGGAGAGAAGAACATTACGACGACGAAGCCATCTCGGCCCTGTCAGGTCATTACCGTCAGTTGCTCGAGGGCATCGGTGAAGATGCCGGGCGTGAGGGATTGCTCAAGACGCCGGAGCGCGCTGCCAAAGCCCTCGCCTTCCTGACCCAAGGAATGGGGCAAGACCCGGCGGCCATTTTGCGCTCTGCGATGTTTGAGGAGGAGTGCGAGGAGATGGTGATTGTCCGTGACATTGAAGTCTTCTCCCTGTGTGAGCACCACATGCTTCCCTTCCTGGGCAAGGCCCATGTGGCGTACCTGCCCAAGGGGCGCATCACCGGATTGAGCAAGATTCCACGGGTGGTGGATGTTTTTGCGCGCAGGCTGCAGGTTCAGGAGCGACTGACGCGACAGATCCGGGACTGCATTCAGGATACCCTCTCACCACGTGGCGTGGCTGTGGTCGTCGAGGCGCGCCACCTGTGCATGCAAATGCGGGGGGTGGAGAAGCAGCGCAGCCTCACCACCACCAGCGCTTTTACGGGTGCATTTCTGAACGATCCTAAAACGCGGAAGGAATTCATGCGTTTGATTGATACAAAGGGCGCCTGATTTCATCGGAATTGCGCAATTTGCGCGCATGTCGAATCAAGACCCTCCCCGCATTTTTGGCGGGAACCGTTCTTCGGATTTCTCTGCGACGGGTGTGCCTGTCATCGCAGATGAACGCGCTTTCATGAATGGCGTCTTCGGATGGATGGCCGGAGGCCTTGCCATCACAGGTGCCATAGCTTGGTATTTCGCCACCAGTGGGGCCATCATGCTCCTATTCAGTGAGACCGGTGGCATGAGCATGCTTGGCTGGGTGGTGACCCTGGCGCCTCTCGGCTTCATCCTCGCCATGAACTTCGGCTTGCAGCGAATGAGTGCTTCGAGCTTGGCCCTTCTCTTTGTGGCTTTCAGTGCGACCATGGGAGCCTCGCTCAGCAGCATCTTCCTTCTGTACAGCATGGGAAGCATCGCCCAGGTCTTTGGCATCACGGCAGGCACCTTCTTGGTCATGTCCATCATCGGCTACACAACCTCCACCGATTTGAGCAAATTCGGCAGCATCCTGATGATGGCCCTCATCGGCATTCTCATCGCCATGGTGGTCAATTGGTTCTTGGCCTCATCTGCCCTGGACTTCATCATCTCCATCGTGGGGGTGCTGATTTTCACCGGCTTGATCGCCTATGACACGCAGAAGCTGAAGCGCATCGCCGCGGGGGTCGAATACGGCAGTGAGACTGGCCGCAAGCTGGCCTTGCTCGGCGCCACGAGCCTCTACCTCGACTTCATCAATCTCTTCCTCTTCCTCCTTCGCCTGCTCGGACGGAGGGATTGAGAAAACACCCCTTCAAGAAAAAGGCGGTCCGGAGATGGGCCGCCTTTTTCGTGGAATCAAAACGTGGCCCGCGGTGGGTCAGCGTACCATCAGGCGCTGGGACCACATGCCTTGTCCCTCCAATTCCAGGGTGATGACATAGGCTCCCGCGGCAAGCGGGGAGGCGTCCAAGAAATGTTTGCTCACGCCTGGGGGAAGTTGGCCTTCGAACAGGACGACGACCTCGCGACCCGCGGCATCGCACAGTGCAATCCGACCTTGGGCGGATCGGCTCAACTCCACAGGCACGCAGGTAATGGCCGAGGCGGGATTGGGAAAGGCGGGCTGGAATCCAGCAAATGAAGGCAGCGGATCGATGCCATTCACGAGGATCTCTCCCACGCGGAATTGCCAGTACCCTTCCGGCGCGGGCATGGGGCGGTCCTGGACCTTGCCGCTGACGGAGGTGCCCTCCACATAGTATTGGACCACCGTGTTTTCGGGTTGTGCCGGAATGTCCGCGGACCACATGTCCTCCATGCCGGCGGTCATGGCCACCTCGTCGTAATCGGTTTCCCCTTCCAATCGCCAAAAAAGACGGGCGGATTCGATGCCCGAACGGTGTTGGACCAATGCCTCCACCGTGTAAGGATTGACGGTATCCTCCGTGTCATCGAGTGGCTGGTGGCTGATGAGCAGAGGATCTTCCACCCCCACACTGTGGGTGATGCAATGGATGGCACCGCTGGCGGAGATGATCTGATTGCAGTCG
>JAURDB010000149.1 GCA_030828175.1 Flavobacteriales bacterium | reverse complement strand
GCCCCATGCGGACCGGGGCTCGCCCATTGCAAGGGAAACGTTGACGTCCACCATCGCCCCTTTCCAGGAGCCCCCGGGATTTTTCTCCGAAGGCAACCACTGCCAATCACAGAGATCACAATCATCGGACATGTAGATGGCAGGAGCATCTTCATCCAGAGGCCAGGAAGCCCGATGGGAATGATGATGGGTACAACCCTCTTGACCCGAATGGCCCAGGTGATGTTCGGCGACGTGAAGCCACTGCAATACCGGCGAGCTGATCCAAAGGATCAGCAGAAATCGCCCCATGACAATGTGCAACCGTTGCATGGTGGCGAAAGTAAACGACGGTCCGCAAAGCCAAGATCACCGAGGTCACCGGTGTCATTCATGAACCTGAGGGGATAATTCGCGAAAGACATGGTGCCCAACCCGTTATTCCGGGCGAATTTCGCGCCTTCAAATTCGAAGGCACCCCATGAGCGGACTCCGGAATGTGGCGATCATCGCTCACGTCGACCACGGCAAGACCACCCTGGTCGACAAGATCATCCACCATTGCAACGTCATCGATCCCCGCAAGGCGACCGGCGACCTCATCCTCGACAACAACGACCTCGAGCGCGAGCGCGGCATCACCATCCTGTCCAAGAATGTGGCAGCCGTTTACAACGACGTCAAGATCAATTTGATCGACACGCCAGGCCACGCCGACTTCGGCGGTGAGGTAGAGCGCGTGCTGAAAATGGCGGACGCCGTGCTGCTGCTGGTGGACGCCTTTGAAGGTCCCATGCCCCAGACGCGTTTTGTCCTCGGAAAAGCCCTGGAATTGGGCCTGATCCCCATTGTGGTGGTGAACAAGGTCGACAAGGAGAATTGTACCCCCGACCTCGTTCAGGAACAGGTCTTCGACCTGATGTTCAATCTGGGCGCCACGGAGGAGCAGCTCGACTTCACCACGGTATACGGTTCAGCCAAAATGGGATGGATGGGGCCCGATTGGGAGAACCCGACAGACAACATGTCGCACCTCATGGACACCATTCTGGAAGTCGTTCCGGAAGCGCCATACGTCGAGGGCACACCCCAACTCCAGATCACCTCCCTCGACTTCAGTCGATTCACTGGCCGAATTGCCATTGGACGGCTGTTTCGCGGCGACCTGCATGCGAATCGCGACTACATGCTGTGCACAGCCAATGGCAACCGCAAGGTGCGGGCCAAGGAGCTGTTCGTCTTCAGCGGTCTAGGAAAGGAAAAAGTCGACCACGTGCGCTCGGGCGACCTCTGTGCCATTACCGGAATTGAAGACTTCGAAATCGGGGATACCCTTTCGGACCTCGAACAGCCTGAAGCCATGGAACGCATCGCCGTGGACGAGCCCACCATGAGCCTGTTGTTCACCATCAACACCTCTCCCTTTTTGGGCAAGGACGGCGAATTCCTGACCAGCCGGCACATCCGCGAGCGGCTCGATCAGGAATTGCAGAAGAACCTCGCGTTGCGGGTCATGCCCACCGACAGTGAAGACAAGTGGACCGTTTTCGGTCGCGGCATCCTCCATCTTTCCGTCCTGATTGAAACCATGCGACGCGAAGGCTATGAATTGCAGGTCGGAAAGCCCCAGGTCATCTTCAAGGAAGTGGACGGGGCCCAGCACGAACCTTTCGAGCACCTCGTGATCGATGTGCCGGAAGCCAATGCGGGCAAAGCCACCGAGCTGGTCATGATGCGCAAGGGCATGCTGCTGGTGATGGAGGCCAAGGGCGACATCCAGCACATGGAGTTCCGAATTCCCTCCCGTGGGCTCATCGGGTTGCGGAACCAAGTCTTGACCGCCACCCAGGGTGAAGCCGTGATGACCCACCGATTCGAAGAGTACGGGCCTTATGCCGGAGAACTCGAAACACGGAAGACGGGCTCCCTGGTGAGCTTGGAAACCGGACAGGCACGTGCTTTTGAAATCGATCGGCTGCAAGACCGCGGCACGTTTTTCATCGATCCGGGCGAAGACATCTATGGAGGCCAAGTTGTGGGAGAAAGTGCCCGCGACATCGACATGGAACTCAACCTTATCAAAGGCAAGAAGCTCACCAACATGCGCGCTTCCGGAAGCGACAAGAGCATGCGCATCGCCCCTGCAAAAAAGATGTCGCTCGAAGAATATCTGGAGTGGATTGCAGACAGTGAATACCTCGAGGTCACACCCGGCGCACTTCGGGTGCGAAAAATTCCAGGCTGAAGTCATTCACACCCCCGGGTGAACGCCTTCCATCGGATTCCCCGCCTCCCCATGCCTTCGGCACTATCTTCGCCCTTCATGACGCAAGCTCCCATTGAATTACCCACCGTCCGATTTGGCCGTGACACCACTGGATTCGCCAAGACGCTTCGCCAGCGCGTGGACGCTCACTTCAAAGAGAAAGGGATTCACAAGAAAGCCAATGGAGCCATGGTCTTCAAGACCTTCTTGTTGCTCTCGCTCTATTTCGGTCCCCTTGTCCTCATCACAACCGGAGTGACCGGTGGAGGATGGATGTTCTGGACGGTGGAAGTCATTATGGGCCTCGCCCTTGCAGGCATTGGCATGGCGGTCATGCACGACGGAAACCATGGAGCATACAGCGAAAACAAGGCCATCAACCGCCTGGTCGGGGGCGTCCTGGAGATGGTAGGAGGAAACAGCGAGATGTGGCAGATCCAACACAACGTTCTGCACCACACCTTCACAAACATCGACGGTCTCGACGAGGACATCAATCCCGGACCGCTGCTTCGCTTCAGTCCTTTGAAACCGCACAAACCCTGGCACCGATTCCAACACCTCTACGCTTGGTTCTTCTACGGTCTCATGACCTTTATCTGGGTCACCTTCAAGGACTTCGTTGCCCTCAACCGCTACAAGAAATTGGGGCTGCTCGATCGCATGGGCAAGTCTTACAACAATTTGATGTTCCGCATTGTCCTTGCGAAAGTGGCCTACTACCCCATCATGTTGGGCCTTCCATTGGCGTTCAGTGGACTGCCTCCCGGCCAGGTCATTGCAGGATGGCTCCTCATGCACTTCTTCGGAGGTCTCACACTGGCACTGGTTTTCCAACCGGCACATGTGATGGAAGACCACGACTATGTGATGGCGGAGAAAGGAGCGATGATGGAGGATGATCCCCTGAGCCACCAGCTCAGGACGACGTGCAACTTCGGCACGCGATCAAAGCTTCTCACTTGGTACAGCGGTGGTTTGAATCACCAGATCGAACACCACCTTTTCCCGCAAATCTGCCATGTGCACTATCCAGCCTTGGCCCCCATCGTCAGGGAAACAGCGCAGGAGTTTGGATTGCCCTACCGCGCAGAGACCTCTTTTGCAGGTGCCGTCAAGCTGCATATCCAACAGCTCAAAGAACTGGGCCGGGCCTGAAAAAAAATCCGAGCCGGGATTTACAACCACAGCATCAGCTCCATGCCGATCATTCGGGGCATGGAAGGATGTTGAATCGTACTTCTTCCAGCGTCAATCCAGTCATCTCCGGACCTGAGGTTGTACCCCAAACCTACATGGGCAGAGAGTGTGAGCCTTGGGACGAGTGCAAATCTCCCCCCAACCAGCATTCTCAAATCGGTACGCTCAAATTGTTGGATGCCTGCAAGTTCGGCTCCTTCGGGGAGAAGAACAGATGACACATTGAGGTGGTATCGCTCCATCTGATAATCGAATCCCAACAAGGCTTGAACCCTTCTGCCCTGATCGGTGGCAGGATGAAACCGGAAGCCGACGTTGGACAGCCAGCCCCGCTCAAAACCTGCAGGCCTGGGCCGAAGCAGGGAAGGCAACATGCCCTGGCCATTTTGCAC
>JAURDB010000148.1 GCA_030828175.1 Flavobacteriales bacterium | reverse complement strand
ATGGTGAGGGTGTCAAATGGTCAGGGTCATGCTGGGCCCCAGCTGTCGCAGCGCCAGTGGCAGGGCTCGTATCGGCGGTCGAGCAAGGGGGTGCCGTTCTCGTCGACCTCCGGGCTCCAACCATAACGGTTGGTGTCCCATGTGAAGACTTCCAGGCGCACCCCGGATTTCCGACACGCTTCGCCCAGCCGCCAAATGCGGTCACAATTGGCGGCATGCACCTTCGGATTGCCCCCATTCCATTCGGTGAACGTCACGAGCTGGACATGCGTGCAACGGTTGGTCCGGGGCCCCACAATCTCCTCGACCAATGAAAGGGCCTCACCCAACCGGGGAAACGCCTCCTCGAGGTGGGGATCCAACCAATCAGTGGACACCGCAAGGCACAGCAACTTCCAGCGCTTGTGGCGCGACGCCAGACCCGGCAGGACCCGCACTTTGCGCCGGAGATCCAACAGGGCCCGTTCCATCTGCGGTGCTTCCTTGCCGGCCGGGTTGGCCAGCCGGTTGAAAAGCTGGGAATAGGAACCCCCCGGGTTTCTGAAATCGAAACCCACACGATCGACATCTCCCGTTTGCATCAACCTATCCTGCAACCAATGGAAGCTGGCCTCATCTGCCAGACAGGATGCAATGAATGATTGCGCCTCTTCGGAGCTCAAAGAAACCACTTCAGACGGCATCCGATAAGCATGCCTCCGGCGCTTGGGCATCCGACCGCCGGCCATCCTGTTTTTCCTCTCCCAAAGCATGAGCATCTCGAATGTAACGTACGGAAGCACCACACGAGCCCAGCCGTTCTCAACCCGTCATCCACACGATATGCCGCATTCCATTGTGGATGGGCCAACGCAATGTGCACACATCCCGATGGAGTTCCACAGGCCGTCAACGTTGATTCCACGACATGGAAACCGTGGAGATTTCCCTCCTTGTCCTCCCCCGAATTCACAGGTGATCAGTCGGTCGGACCTGTCCCTCACGAAAACACAAACAACCTCAAAATCCTCATCCGTCCCATACCAAGGGGCCTCGCATCCGCGTGATTCAAATCCAACCCGACCCATGAAAAAGACCACCCCCCGCCGTCCGGCACACCTCCTCCTGCTTCTCATCGGACTCCCGGTCGGATGCCTCATGGTCCAGCGAGGCGAGGCAGAACCCGTGGCAGCGGCCTCGCCCCCACCCCCAGCTGCTTCCACCTTCACCCCTCCCTTCGGCAACGCCACCATTCCCGTGCAGAACATCGCGGCACCGGCAGAAGGCGGAATCTTCGTCCTGCCGTCGGGCATGGAAATCGCCATTCCCGAGCTCGCCTTTGTGGATGCAAAAGGCCAAGCCGTTCTGGCGCCGGTGGATCTGTCCGTACGCGAATTCCACAACCCCATTGAGACCTGGTTGGGTGGCGTGCCGATGACCACCGGCCGTGACCACGTCCTCCGCAGCGCAGGCATGCTCGAAATCCGCGCCACAGTTGATGGAAAGGAGGTGGAATTGGCCCAAGGGAAGAACCTGCAACTGAAGTGGTTCAGCGTGGACGAAGATCCCGCCCATGTCTCTTGGTCGCTGGACACCGCTTCAGGTCAATGGTCCCGCACCGGGGGTCGAAACGAAACCCGGCTCCGCGACCTGGAGGCGGAACTCTCTGCAACTGAAGCGCAAATGCCGCCACGCGTGAATCCCGTCGTCCCCAATCGGAACTCATTTGACATTGGCGACCTGACAGGAAATCAACCCGGCTTGGCGCAATATGAAGGGATACAATTCGTCCCGGTGGATGGTGAGCCCTGCGGCCATGATGCCACCCGCATCGAGGTAGAGCCCATCACCGATGGATCGGGCGGCGCCTTCCTCGTCCGCTTCATCATCGACACCGTCCTGACGGGGCGCTTCAAAGCCTCCTCCAGCGACACCCTCACCTACACCTCCGCCGTCCCCCTGTACAAGGTCACCGAATGCCCATGCAACCTGGGCCTTCCTCCGGGATCCGATCCCCGGCTGGCCGCGCGCATCCAACGCCTGCTCAACGGAGACTCGGACCGCCAACGCGAGCGCGGACGGCGAAAAGCCCTCGAACTCTGGAACGAATACAGGGACGGCATCGACCGCCAATTCCTCACCGACGCCCTGCGGCCCATCTCCCTTCCCGACCGGCCCGACCGCCCGGGCCGCATCACAGAGCGAACCATGGACGTCGACCGGCTCGGCTGGATCAACTGCGACATCGAAATCCCCTACCCCGAAGAGGTGGACCTGCTGGTGGACCTCATCGGGCCCGACGGCAGCCCCCTGGACGTCCAGAACCTCGCCGTCCTCGAGCTCGATACCCGCACGCTATACCCCTGCGAGGGTGGGCGCATCCGGCTCAATCCCGCCCGCCGCAACGCCGTCTTCGGCTACGCTGACGGACAACTCGCCTACCTGACCAAGCCGCAAATCGACGGCCTGCACAACAGCCTGCTTCCGATTCCCATCGCCCCCGAGCTCGCCGCCCTAAGCGACCTCACCAATCCCGCCTCCACCATCGCCCAACTCATCCTCGGCTCATGAACACCGTTCTCACCCTTTTCGCATTCCTGCCCTTGCTGCATGCGACGCAGCCCGCGGGGCCAATCAAACTTCCCGCCAAGAAGCGCGTCTTCACACCCTTCAACCACGTATTCTTCATAGCCCAGGGCGGAAGGAAAGTCGACTCCATAGCCCTCTATCTCATCGAGCCGGGCCCCTTCCCTTGGAAGGGTCGACAGGAGATCAAACTGGAATGGAGAATGGTCGTCTGGGAAAAAGGATTCGAATCAAGAGAACCAATCAACACCTTCGATCGCCGGCGTTTCGAACACAGCTTTGAAAAACCCGGGATCTATGCCCTCGCCTTTTTCCGCGATGGCAATGAGGAGTGGGAACGGCACTTCTTCTTTTTTGATGCAAAATGGTCCGATCCACGGTACATCCAATCGAGCACCCTGACCCTCCGGCCTCGGGCCCCCAAAGATGTGGATGACATGCGCCCTCGATGTATGAGTTCGGCCTATCACAGCGCTTACTGACTGAATCTCAGTAGAGCGGGAGCATGCGCAGCCTGTTACCATCTTGATTCATCCCTTGGGCTTGTGGAATTTCCACCCTTCAGACTTCAACTCAATTACCCTCGGATTTCGTTGAAATCCTGATGAATGAACGGCATCCAAGACCGCATTTCCCCAACCAATGGTCTTGGTGAGAATTCCGGTATCGAGGACCCGTCCGAAAAACAACATCAGCACAAAGAACGACAGTCCTAAAGCGCAAAGCGGCAACCAGATAAAAACGGCGTACGCCGCCACTTTCAATAAGTGGAGGAACCTGCATCGGCTGCACATTTTCAAGGTCAAATCCACATAACTGTACCTGCGGGAAAATGCATCCAAGGGTCCGCACATTCGCTGCTGCACACCATACAGGGTCTTCTCGGTTTGCCCCAAGCCACAACATGCACAACCAAAACGGCCATTCATGGCCAAAAGCTTCTTGGCATGTTCTTCAGCCCTGCTTCGAACCATTTCTCCAGGGTGAAGAGACTTGGCTGCATCTACCAATGCAAGACTTTCAAGAATGGTCGTTTCAGACTCCTTTCCATCATCCTGGGTCCTGTTCCAGTGTACAACAGCACATTCAAGCAACTCCTTTGCGATGGCATCACGCAACGAACCAAACACGAGGTGATCAGAGCCCAAAAACTCCTTCAATTCCTCAAGGGGCATCCTCACACTTTCCAGCATTGCCTCAGCAGCAGCTTTGGCCCCCACTTTCTCCGCCTCCCGTGCTGCCTTGCAGGTTGAAATCGCGTCCATGACCAGGGCCC
>JAURDB010000147.1 GCA_030828175.1 Flavobacteriales bacterium | reverse complement strand
TCGGCAAGATGTCCCCGAGTCCTTGAAGCAACAGGGGAAGCGTGGCCGCACCTGGCAAGACAATGGCGGTTTCGTCCCGCTCCGCCTCGGAAAGCGAAGCGATGTGCTCGCGCACCCAAGCCACTTCGTACACGGCGCTGCTGCACCCGACAATGTTCACGGCCGGCGGCGCAACGGCCAGCCGCTGGGGCAGCCGTTGGACGTCTTCGGGATTCGCTTGCTTGCGGATGAAAATCCCTGCTTCGAATTGGCCATGCCCACCATCGACGTAGGCGCGGTCCGCATCCCACATCCAGGTCAGCCGCCCGGCGCCTTCCCAGCGCTTGAGAAATGTCATCTCGGCTGGTGTCAAAGCACCCATCCCGACCACGAAGACATGCGCAGGGCCCGTCAAAGCGCCTGAAGATGCGGCCCTCCGGGCAATGGCGCCACCGAGGGCAGCCCCTTCCGTTTCCGCAAACGCCTCGAGCGCCTGGTAAAGCGGGTGGAGGAGGAGGAAGGATTGCAGGTAGGCAGTTTGGCCTGGGGTCAATTCAGGGTTGTCAAAAGACCAATCCTGGACGCCCCAAACATCCAATTCCTTCAAATCGCACAAGTTCTTGAAAAACGTCGCGGGCGGAATCAGGTGATGATCGCAAGCATTGAAATCCCGCAAGGCCACTTCGCCCCAAGGTTGAAACGCGCTGAAACCTGGGGTCTGCTCCGGGGCCAATTTCCGGTGGGCCTCGTACAACATCGCCAACGCTTCCAGCGGCGCCAGCGCCCGCCATCCAGTCACCTCCCGCAGCCATTCGCTCAACGTCATGCACTTCGGCAGCCAGCCCGCTCCGCCCATTTCCAGCGCCAGCGCCTTTCGCAGACGCTGGGCAGCCCTGTGGCTGGGCACGATCACCACATCCCCGCGCAAATCCCGCCGTTCGTTCCCACCATGGCTGAGCATGCGGGCGGCGACTTCGGTCAAAAAAGGTTTGGAAATCAAATTGCGTGGGGGAATCTAAAATGAAACGAATCGCGGAGAGACGTTACAATTTAAACCCGTTCCGGACGAAGTTGAGGAACTCTTGGCGGCCTTTTTTTGTCAACAATGCCTCCCGGATGATTTTGACCCAAGATGTCACAGATTCACTTTCGACGCTGGTGGTTTCAACTTCTTCCTTGGCCAAATCCCGAGGCGCCACGTTTTCATCCATCGAAATCCCACGCTCTTTCAGAATCCCCGTCAATTCATCCGCGATGTCAAAACGCTCTTTTGCTTGAGACCGATACCCCAGTTGTTCTTCGAGCAATCCGAGGTTGTTGTGGGCAATCGCGTCCTCCGGGTCGAGCGCAATGGCCCGCTTGTAATCTTCGATGGCCCCATGGATGTCGCCTACAGCGTTCCGCATCCAAGCCCGCGAAGCATAGCGGTAGCTGTAATTCGGATCGATTTCCACGGCGGATGTCAACCCATCGAGCGCCTCTTGTTTGCGCCCAAGGTGGAAGAGACAAATCGAACGATCGTGCAAGCAATTCGCATCCGCATTGTACTTTTCGTCCATCGACATGCACGCATCAAAAGCCGCCAAAGCCTCCTGCCAAGCTTTCCGCTCGGAAGCCTCTCGGGCGCGGGAAAACCAGGTTTCAGCGGAGGGTGCAGAATGCGTGTTCATGCCTCTAAATTAGTCATTCAGAACGGAAATCGTACCACTCAGTATTGAAAAAGCACGAGCGAAGTAAGTTAATAACAACCCTGAGCTTCCCAAAGTTCATTCTGTACCCTCCATTGAACCATTGGTGGATTGTGGAGGCGCCGGATCGCTGGGTGGAGTACAAGCCTCTGGGCAAGCGTTGGCAGCGGTTGGAGACGCATGCGGTGGCGTATCCGGAGAAGGTTCGGCTGGCGGATGCGCTGGCGGCGGCGGCGGATTCGGCTGTGATGCACGCGGTTTGGTCCGATGCGAGGGCCTTTGCCGAGGCGCTCCAAGGGGCAGAGTTTGTGGGGGATGCTTTCCTCCCAGGCCAAACCGCCCTCCCCCCAGCCCCCCTCTCCACCCCCGCGCCGAACATCGCCACCACCTTCGCGGTGCCGGCCACAGCCGCCGCCGAATGGACGGTCCGCACAGATGACGAGGTCCGCACCGTGCTCGCTCAGGCCCAAGCCACCCAAACACCCGTCCTGCCGCTCGGCGGCGGTTCCAACGTGCTGTTCACGGCACCGTGGCCGGGGTGGGTCCTGCGGCTGGCCATCGGCGGCACCGCGGTCCTCGCCGACGACGGCGACGCGGTGGATGTGGTGGCGGGAGCTGGCGTGGTTTGGCACGACTTTGTGCTCCACACGTTGGAGAAGGGATGGGGTGGATTGGAGAATTTGGCCTTGATTCCCGGCAGCGTCGGCGCGAGCCCCATGCAGAACATCGGCGCGTATGGCACAGAAATTCAGGACCGCTTTCTCTGGCTCGACGCCATTTCCCGCGAGGATGGACGGCTCCAGCGGTTCCACCCAGCCGAATGTGCCTTCGGCTACCGCGAAAGTGTGTTCAAGACAACCGAGCGGGACCGCTGGATCATCGTCCGTGTGGCCTTCCGGCTCGAGCGGTCAGCGCCAGTTTCCGTTTCCTACGGAGCCTTGGAGTCCACCTTGCTGGAGGCCGGTCACCGGCCCCCCTTCACCCGCCGGCAAGTCGCCGACGCCGTCATCGCCGTCCGCCAATCCAAGCTCCCCGACCCAGCCGTTCTCGGCAACGCCGGCAGTTTTTTCAAGAACCCCGTGATTTCCGCCGCGCAGCACGCCGAACTCCTCGCCGCGCACCCCGACATCGCGGCTTACCCATTGCCGGACGGATCGGTGAAGCTCGCCGCCGGCTGGCTCATCGACCGGGCCGGCTGGAAAGGCCACGATCGCGGTACCCATGGGGTCCACGATCGTCAGGCCCTCGTCTTGGTGAACCGAGGGGGGGCGCGAGGAGAGGAGGTTTGGCAACTCTCTGCGGAGATTCAGGAAGATGTGCTGGCCAAATTTGGCGTGGAACTCGAACGCGAAGTCAACCCTGTGCCCTGAGTCCTCAGAAATTCGGACAAGGCATGTAGCGCGGTGCAGACGGCCGCTTGCGGTGACTTGTCTGCCACTGGTACTTCAGCACAATTTCATGGCTCCCGCCAGACACGCCCAGCCCCAGCGGGCTCAAGGTCATGTCGTAGCTGTAGCCCATCTTCCAGTTGTCTCGGCCGTAGCCCGCAATGAAGGCCAGCGCGTCGATGTCCATCGCGCCATCCACAGACTGACCGAACGGAAGCCCGCGGTACCACACCCCAAAACTCAACGGCTTCGTGTCGTAATACAAGCCGAGGTCGAGTTGGTTGAAAGGCCCTTGCACCATGTAGTTGAAGGCCATGATGAGGTCGGGGCGATCGGCGCGGTGGTAGCGGTAAGGGTCCCCGACCGGCATGCGGAATCCGCCGTGTGTGGACATCCGAACCTCCATCGGGTCGAGGTATGTCGTGCTGAGTCCTTCGTTGGGCCGGTTGAGGTGATCGGCTGAGAAGCCAAGCCAAGTGTACCGACCCACCAGCAGGCCGCCTGTCGCGAAGTCAATGTACCCTTTGCTGTAATTCGCCACTGGGTCCACAGTGGTGGGGGCGTCGTCGCGAATGAGTTGGTCCCCAAAGGTGAGCCGGGTCAGGTCCACCGCCCGGTTCCCTGCACCCACTTGCAATGCCGGCCGAAAACGCCAGCCCCCATCACCGAGCAACACCTCGTAGGTGTACTGCGCTGCCACCCGCGTGGTCCGCAGGCCACCGGCTCCAGCTTCTTCTTGGCTGAACAGCACGCCAAATCCACTGCTCAGTTCCTCATCGTACCAATCATGTGCGA
>JAURDB010000146.1 GCA_030828175.1 Flavobacteriales bacterium | reverse complement strand
CTGGATATGATCGTGATGTGGCACCGTTTCCGCTATCGCACAGCTGGAGGAGAAGAGCGGGTCAGGACTTCCCACCTGGTGCACCTCGGTGAGGATGACACCCATACGGCCATGTCCTTGACCGTTGGATTGCCGCTGGCGCTGGCTGCGCGTATGTGGTTGAGAGGAGAATGGAGCGGCACGGGTGTCTTGCTTCCAACGGGGTCTGAACTCTACACCCCGCTTTTGGCGGGCTTGGAAAATGAAGGCATCTCCTTTGAGGAGATGGATGGAGCCGCATGATGGATCAAGGAAAAAGTCGGTCCAGGCTGGGTGCATGGCTTGCGGGATGTGCATTGCTGGCTTCCTCTTCGTTGCCCGCATCGGGTCCTTGTGACCCTCCACCGTACGATCCACTGGTTCCCGTGAGTACGGCTGAGGCCGCTGTGTCGATGGATGCATGGGCATTCAAGGCACTGCGGAGGGACGTGCGAGGAGGAACCTGCGAAGAGCAGCGTGAAGTGGTGAACATCCTTCTGGTCCGATGGCTTCAGGCCCACCCGGAAATCGTGATTTCTTTTAGAGGAGAAGAGGCTGAGGAATGGCTGAGTGAATCGGATGAATTTTTGATTCGGGTCAAGGCGGAAGCCTGGGCTGAACTCAAGGCCTTGCGCCGTTGGTTTCCAAGGGCATGGCGCAAGGATTCAGGCGAATCATCCAAGGTGCGGGAACGCCGTGAAGCGTTCGTGCAGCGCACGGCAGGCCGATTGAAAAAAGCGGGAAAAAAGTGAAGGGACCCCCTCCCGGAAGTCCCTTCTCACCACAACAACCTCATCGGTGCTGACCCGCAGCACCATCTTCAGGTGGCTTTGTGCAGGGCCCCTCAGTCAGGGGGCACAAGCAAGGATGGATCGCGCAACTTGAGGTGGTTGCGTAACTGCTCGATGCCATCGCCGTGCATATACGCATCGTGGCGGAAGAGGTTGCGTTTTTCGTCGAACCAGACGACGGAAAGTGGCGTGCTCAGCAAGAGTTCGTCTTCGAATGAGAGTTCGGATAGGTCTGGCTGCAGCATGAGGTCAATGTGGCATTCCAGTTCCATGGCCGTCTTCATTCCATCGGTGTCAAACTGAATTACCTTCCGAAAGGCGGCTTTGTGGCTGAGCTCCACCGTGTACAGGTGATTCGGAGGAAGTCGGAACCTCACCGCACGACGCCCCCTGTGTTGGACTTGTTCCCAAAGTGCATTGTCCTGGTGAACCTGGATCTGGAAACCCCGGCGAAGGGCTGCGTTCTCGATGGTGGGAACGATGGACAATTCCAACATCGCTCCCGCCGAAGTGGTCTTGACCCATTGCTGGGTCCATCCCGGACTTCCGGGAACAGCGAATACACCCTGCCCCATGGCGTACGATGAGGCACAAAGAGCCCATGCAGAAAGGAACATCCGAGGATGCAGCGGTTGGAATCGCATGGGGAGAGGTACGGAAAAGGGCGGGCTCGGGTTGCGGTGCCCACCAAAATGATGGGACGTGAACACGGCAGGGGGTTGCCCTGTACCTTCGTGTAGATGCGTACGTTTGACATCCCCGAGTTTTACCGGTCCCCGGTGATCGGCAAGGTCAAGGCCCTTCGCAAGGCGGCAGACCCGCGCAAGCGAGACCTCTCGCCGAGTGTATTGGATTTCGGATCCGTGCGCTTCATACTGCCCCGTCATTTCGGATTTTGCTTTGGGGTGGAAAACGCCATCGAGATAGCGTACAAGGCGGTACAGGAGAATCCAGGTAAGCGGCTGTGGCTGCTGAGCCAAATGATCCACAACCCGGAAGTGAATGCGGATTTGACCTCGCAGGGCATCGGTTTCCTGATGGATACCCAGGGCAACACCCTCACGCCCATGGAGGAGTTGAAGCCGGAGGATGTGGTCATTGTGCCCGCATTTGGCACGACGCTGGAAATCGAAGCGAAGCTGGAGGAAATCGGAGTGGACATCCAGCGTTACAACACCACTTGCCCTTTTGTGGAGAAGGTTTGGAAGCGGGCGGCACAGCTCGGAGAAAAGGAATACACGGTGGTGATCCACGGAAAGCCGGGCCACGAGGAAACCCGGGCGACGTTCAGCCACAGCAGCGCGAATGCCCAGTCTTTGGTCGTGAAGAACATGGCTGAAGCCGAGGTTTTGGCGTCCTATATCCGCGGGGAAAAAGACTGGGGAGGATTCGAGACCGACTTCGCAGGACGCGCCTCGGAAGGCTTCCGGGTGCCCGAAGACCTCGATCGTTTTGGGGTCGTGAACCAGACGACCATGCTCGCGAGCGATACACAGGCCATCGCCGATCACCTGAAGGCTGCTTTGGAGCAGCGCGACGGGGGCAGCGACGAGAAGTTTGCCAACACCCGGGACACCCTCTGCTATGCGACATTGGACAACCAGACGGCCACCGCACAGGCTTTGGAGCTGGCCAAGGGACACGCCGACCTTGCCGTAGTGGTCGGGGGCTACAATTCCAGCAATACCTCGCACTTGGTGGAGCTCAGCGCTGAGGCATTGCCGACTTGGTTCATTCACGGAGTGGACGAATTCCAGGAGGACGGGTCGCTGGCTTACTTCGACCTGAAAGCAGGGGAACGTCGGGTGGAACAGCAATGGTGGCCTTCCGAAATCAAGGGAGAGGTTCCGACAGTGCTGTTGACTTCGGGTGCCTCCTGTCCAGACAGCGCGGTCGATCGCGTCCTGCAATCCATGGTTTCACGTTGCGGCGGTGGACGCGCTGTGGATGATGTGTTGCGGGATTTTGCCAAAGAGCAGGCAACTTTGGGGGCCTGATGAAAGCCCCGCGTCTTCCCAGTCCTTTCCGGAACGTGCGCCACGCCCCCCGGAGCTTCACCTTTCGGTCGTCCCATGTGGATGCCCGGGCCATGCGGTGGAAAGAAAGGAAGGAGGCCCTGGAGGCAGAGCTCTCGGCAGAATCCGCGGAAGGGCCGCGGAAGTTGCGTTTCCGCCAGGGGGCTGGACCTGGCTTGGACCGCACCACCCGCGTTGAAGCGACACTGACTGCGCGCCGAAGGGCCATGCTCCGGAGTCTGGTCATACTCGCAGTGCTGCTTTATGCTGCCTGGCGCGGATTGCTGTGGGTCGAGACCACGGATTTTGCTCGGGAATATTTGTTGCCCCCTGCCCCATGACCACAGCGACCGACACCCGCATCGTCCAGCTCCCAGAGCATGTGGCCAATCAGATCGCCGCAGGCGAGGTCGTGCAGCGTCCTGCCTCCGTGGTCAAGGAATTGATGGAGAATGCCCTCGACGCCGGCGCGCGGCGCATTGTGGTCGAGCTCAAGGATGCGGGCCGCAACCTGATTTCCGTTTCGGACGATGGATGGGGGATGGGCGAAGGGGATGCAGAGGCTTGTTTCGGACGACACGCCACATCCAAGCTGCGGTCTGCGGATGATCTTCTGTCTCTGGCAACCATGGGTTTTCGGGGCGAGGCCCTGGCGAGCATCGCATCCATCGCCCGGGTGGAACTTCGCACGCGTTTGGAGGGAGAGGACTTGGGGGTGGAGGTAGTGATGGAAGGCGGTGATCGCTTGTCAACAGAGCCGGTTGCTTGTGATTTCGGGACGCGGATGACGGTCAAGCGGCTCTTTTACAATGTGCCCGCCCGCCGCAATTTCCTGAAGAGTGACCCCGTGGAGTTGCGCCATTGCATCGATGAATTTCAGCGCGTGGCGTTGGCCCACGCCGATTTGTCCTTTGTGCTCCGCCACAACGGATCGGAACTGTTCGACCTTCCTGCTGGCAGCCTTCGTCAGCGCATCGTCCGGATTTTTGGTGGCAAGTACGACGAACGGCTCGTGCCTGTGGAGGAGCGCACGGACGTTGTGGGGTTGGAGGGGTTTGTGGGCAAACCCGAGTTTGCCCGTCGCACAAGGGGGGAG
>JAURDB010000145.1 GCA_030828175.1 Flavobacteriales bacterium | reverse complement strand
CGGCAACAACTGGGAGAGCATGCTCTACTCCCCTGACGAAATGACGGAGTTCGTAAAGCAGCACCTGGGGCCTGCGCTGGAGTCGAATGGACTGGGACACCTGGGCATCCTCGGCTACGACCAGAACCGGGCCGGCCTGGACGAATGGACCGCATCCATGTACCGCGATGAAGCCAGCGCGAAATACTTCGCCGGCACGGCCATCCATTGGTACGAAAGCACCTACGACTACTTCCCCGACGACCTCGATCGCGCACACGCCGCGGCGCCAGACAAGCTGCTGATCGAAACCGAGGGCTGCATCGACGCCGAAGTACCGGTCTGGCAAGACGACGACTGGTACTGGCGCAAGGAGGCCACCGACTGGGGCTTCACCTGGCGCGAAGAAGAGAAGAAATACCTGCACCCGAAGTACTCCCCGGTGAACCGGTATGCGCGGGACATCATCGGCTGCCTGAACCATTGGGTGAACGGCTGGGTCGATTGGAACATGGTGCTCGACCGCCAAGGCGGCCCCAACTGGTTCAAGAACTGGTGCATCGCGCCGGTCATTGTTGATCCAGAGCAGGACGAGGTGTACTTCACGCCGCTCTACGACGTGATGTGCCACTTCAGCAAATTCATCCGGCCCGGGGCCACCGTTCTGGCCTCCGAGTGCACCGATGAAGAACTCATGGCCGTCGCCGCCGAAACACCCGACGGTGGCCACGTTATTGTCTGCTTCAACCCGGGAGATTCCCCCCGCACTGTAAGCATCGAAGGCCTGTCGGAAGACATCCGCATCGTCCTCGACGCCCAAGCCCTGCAAACCGTGGTGCTCAACCCCGACTAAATCTGAAAACCACGCACACCATGGCCACGTCCACCTCGCCCTCACCCCAAGCCGTCTCCATGGGCCAAAAAATCGCCTTTGGCTTCGGCATGCTGGCCAACCAGATGTTTCCGGCCGCCTTGGGTGTCTTCATCATCGTGTTGGTACAGGACCTCGGATTTGCTGCACTGCTCTGGGGCATCATCCAATTCCTGCCCCGCATCTTTGACGCCATCACCGACCCCATCATGGGGTTCATCTCGGACAACACGCGTTCGAAATGGGGCCGGCGCAGGCAGTACGTCTTCATCGGCGCCATCCTGATGGGACTGGCCTACGTCGCCATGTGGCAGCTGCACAAGGAATCCGGCGTCACCTACAACTTCATCTACTTCCTGAGTTGGTCGCTGGTCTTCTACCTGGGGCTGACCATCTTCAGCGTGCCCTACGTGGCCATGGGCTACGAGATCAGCGAGGACTTCCACGAGCGGACGGACATCATGGCCGTCGCCCAGTTCATTGGTCAATGGGCGTGGGTCATCGCCCCATGGTTCTGGGTCATTCTTTACGACCCCTCTTGGTTCCCGGAAGGGGCCGGACAGGGCGTGAGGGACCTCTCCGTCTGGGTGGCCGTTCCCTGCACCCTGTTCGCCATCGTTCCGGCATTGTTCCTGAAGACAAAGTCCACCGTGGACCGAACCGACTTCGCCCCCATCAACGTGGGCGCCGTTCTGAGCAGCGTGGGGAAGATTTTCGCCTCGGCATTTGAAGCGTTCCGAATCAAGCAATTCCGCCAAATCGCGGGGGCGACGTTCCTGATCTTCAACTCGTTCAATGTCATCGCGGCCTTCACTTTCCTGATCATCGTGCACTACATGTTCAACAGCGATCCTGCGAGTGCCGGTACATGGCCTGCCATGCACGGTTCGGTGGGCGCGTTGATCACCACCTTCCTTGTCATTCCCGTGGTCACCTGGATGTCCAAGAAATTGGGCAAGAAGAAGGCCTTCATGGTGTCCCAGTGCATTTCGATTGTGGGCTACGTGCTGTTCTGGTTCCTTTTCGTTCCGGGCAAACCTTATCTGTTCCTCTTCGCCCTCCCCTTCCACTCCTTCGGCATCGGCAGCCTGTTCACCATCATGATGAGCATGACGGCTGATGTTTGCGATTTGGACGAGCTTCAAACGGGTCAACGTCGTGAAGGTGTGCTCGGGGCCGTCTACTGGTGGATGGTCAAACTCGGATTTGGTGTGGCGGCTTTGTTGAGCGGCACCATCCTTTCGATTGTCGGATTTGATCCGGACAACGCCACCGAATCGGCCGTCACGGGCATGCGCATGTTCTACACTTTCCTGCCGATTGCCGGAGTGGTGGGTGCCTTGTTGATCATGAAGAACTACGACATCACCGAAGAGAAGGCAGCCCAGCTGAAGGCCGAGTTGGTCAAGCGGCGCGAGGCCATCAAAGCATAATCAACCCTTGAATTCTTCGAAGCGCACCCCATGTCATACCGCGAAGAAAAAATCCTGTCGCTGACGGGAACTGAAGTCAACGGACTGGACAGAAAGTCCTTGCAGGAACAATGCGCCTTGCTCCTGAACGGCAAGATGCACGGCATTTGCTTCAGCCCTTATGAGGGGGAACAAAAGCCGGGCGACCCGATTTCAGAGGAGCAAGTCCGCAGAAAACTCGCCCTACTCCAACCACACACCCAATGGATCCGTGTTTTCTCCTGCACGGAAGGCAACGACATCATCCCCCAGTTGGCGCGCGAATACGGCTTCAAGACGCTCGTCGGTGCCTGGTTGGGTGACGACAAGGACAAGAACGAAGAGGAAATCGAGCGGCTCATCGAATTGGCCCGCGACGGATTTGTCGATGTCGCTGCCGTGGGCAATGAGGTGATGTACCGGGAGGAGCTCGAGGAATCGGAACTCATCGAATACATCCTCCGGGTCAAGGAAGCCCTGCCCGACATTCCGGTGGGCTATGTGGATGCCTACTACGAGTTCACCAACCGCCCGGCCATCACCGAGGCTTGCGACGTGATTCTGGCCAACTGCTATCCCTACTGGGAAGGGTGTCACATCGATTACTCCCTGCTGTACATGAAACAGATGTACTACCAAGCCAAGCAGGCGGCGCCGGGCAAGCGGGTCATCATCACAGAGACCGGTTGGCCCAGCGAAGGAGACCCCCTCGGCGTGGCAGAGCCCGGCTACGAAAACGCCCTCAAGTACTTCATCAACGCGCAGAACTGGTCCCAAAAAGAGGGGATCGAAATGTTCTACTTCTCAGCCTTTGACGAGGGCTGGAAAGTCAGCGCCGAAGGCAGTGTCGGCGCCTTCTGGGGCCTCTGGGACCACGAAGAAAAGCGCAAGTTCTGATCGCGCTTTCTGCATCCCCGATCAATCCAGAACGAGGCGTGTATGTCCGCACGTATCGCCTTGCGCATCGGTCCAGACCAATACGAAGGTTCCACGTGGCCACGCCGCAACGCTGAGCATGTCAGATCCCGGAGAACGGCTGTCCATGCTGTGCACTTCGCGGCCTGAGGCATCCTGGATCGAGAGCGATTGGGCCTGCTCCGGCCAGGTCACATGCACCGCATCCCGCGCCGGGTTCGGATATACCCATGACACGCTGGCTTCCGAAGCCTCTGGTGCAGCGATGCCTACGGACACGTCTCCGTTGGCAAAGGCGTATTGACCCCGGCGCAGCCGATTCACTTTGAAGACGCCCCCTCCGTTGAAGGCCGAGCCCATCTGGATTTCGTAGTCGGGGTATTGAATCCACGGGTCGGCAGGAGTCTCCCGCCAAGCCAGGAAAGCCTCCTCCTCCGTTTGGCCGTAGAGGTCGAAATCGAGCTCGTCCTCATCGCCTCCGCGGTAGGTGAACCGCGCATCGAGCAGCATACCTTCCTCAGGCCAGATGCCATCCACCGACCAGAAGTGCGTGCTGCTGATCTGCTCGAGATAAGGTGCGCTTTCCGCAGGGGTTTCGCCGGGAGCCCCATCCGGGCCCGCCCAGTGGTGCTCTACCCGGATCAGAACGCTGTCCGAGGATTCCGGGAATGCATCGCATCCGATGCGCATGTCCACCCAAGGCAGGTTCTGCAACGAAGAGGTCTCTGAAAGCCAGTAGTCCA
>JAURDB010000144.1 GCA_030828175.1 Flavobacteriales bacterium | reverse complement strand
CCACGAGCAGGTTAGGCGACTTGAGATCCCTGTGCACGATGATGGGATCGCACGAGTGCAGGTAGTGCATCCCTTTCGCGACGTCCAGGGCCATGCGCATGCGCCGCGCCTCGCTCAGCGCCGCGGTCAGGTCGGCGCCCTCGTCGGTCAGGGCGAAGCCTTCGCGCCGGCGCAGACGGTCCGCCGCCATCCGGTGCCATCCGGACAAAGTGAACGCCATCGTACGACCCGCCAGAAATGAGGTCCTTGCTGCCATTGTTGTCGAGGTCGCCCACGCAGGCTCCCCACTGCAGCGAACTACCAACGGAGGTCAGCTCTGCGGCATGGAATCCTTCCGGACCCTGGTACTCCACCACCACCACATGGCCCTCATCGAGGATGACGAGGTCGTCCCAACCGTTGTTGTCCACATCGGTGAAAGCGAGGGTGCCTCCGCTGTGATATGGCCGGTCCAGTGCCCCAGCAGCCGGCGAAAAAAGAAGCGGAGTCTGTGCCACCACCTGACCGGAGAGGAGCAGCCCCAAACAGACGAGCAGCAACCGCGACAGATGACGGCATCGCATACCGTTTCTCCTGCAAAGAGAGCACAGAGTGACCCCGCCCCCTGTATCAAGCGATTCAGAGGTACATAGGGGCACCTTTCGGAAGCGTTGACTTCCGAGGAAAAATGGGGCTGAACGCATCCCGTGATTTTCGATACAGGAATATAATTCAGTATTCCAACACAGCCATACCGCCTACGAATTTGTATAACAGCTTACATCGACGGGCCGAGGAAGACGGCGTTGTCGAAGAGGCGGTGACCGGACTTCCAGAAGGCGCGGAAGAGCGGGTTGTCGACGAGATAGACGACGCTGCCCTGGCCCATGCTGTGGACGCCGGCTACCAGCGAGCCCTTTTGGGCGGGAATCGACATCTCACCGGCGTGGCCGCTGAAGGGGCGGCCCTGGTCTCCCGGGGGCAACACGGCGACATTGCCTTCCTCGAGGGCGGCAAAGCGACGGCCGGAGGTACGCAGCGTCATGTATTCACTGCCATAGCCATCGGCGAGGGGGTGCGTATCGTCCACGGCAGCGCGGAAGATGGCACCCGGCAAATCGTAGCGCAGGCGGTCCCGGCCCTGGGCCGCAAACGGCAGAGGATCGAGTCCCTGGGAGGCGTTGTCATGGGCGTTGCGCTCGTCTGCCGCCTCTTGAACGCGGTCTTCCTCTTCTTGGATGTCGGCGCGTTCACCCTCGGCGTAGCGCTCGAGGCCCCAGCCGTCTTGGCCGGAGAAAGCACTGCACGCTCCACCTACGGCCACAAGCTGACCGCCACCGCGCACCCAGGAGGCGAGGTCGTTGCGGTCGCCCTCGTCCATGCGGTACCAACCGCTCGGAAGGATGACCACGTCGAGGTTGTCGAGGTCGAGGTCTGCGATGTCGCCGACCCGGTGGACCGGATAGCGGAGGTTGTTCTCGAAGTGATACCAAATCTCGCCGGCAGACAGGGAGCTGACGCCCTCGCCAGACACCGTGGCGATGCGCGGCGCCTGGATGGCGTCATAGTGGCTGCTTCCAAAATCATAGCCCGTGGTGACCCTTCCGGAACTGACAGCCACTGCGCTGACTCCCGCTGCTTCCCCTGCTCTGATGCAGGCTCCGGCCAGATCCGCCACCGTTTCATTGTTGCGGCGGGTGATCACGAAATCCCCGGCCTTGAAGACCTGTCCGTCCAGGCTGAATCCAGTATCTGCTCGGCGGACCGTCACCCCATCCGACAAGAGCGAGGCCAGTCCTCGAATCGCATCGGCTCCGCCACCGGGCAGCACCCAACCATAGGGACGCGCTGCGCCTGCCGCGCGCTGGGCTGCCGGGGCTTCTTCCCAAGGTCCAGTGGTGCGCAACCGCGATGACAAAGCCAACGCGTTGAGCCCCATGGCGTGCGGCAGGGCCCAAGCGGTGATGTCGTAGGTCATGCTGTCCGACAGCTCAGGATCGGGATCCATCAAGACTTGAAGGATGCCACCGTGCGGTTGGTGGGCGTCAATCAACAGGTCGCCGGCCCGCACCGTGCGCTTGGAGGTGCGACCGGAACTGTAATCGTAGGCCTGCACCGAAGCCGCCGCAGGCGCCTTGCCGTAAGCGATGCCGTTGGCGTCCAACAGGCGGAACAACTCGGCCATCTTGGCGGCGTCCTGCTCGGCCGGGAAGACATAGCCGGCGTAATCGCCAAAGGGATCCTCCACATTCTTGCGGTGATAGTCCGCAAATTGCTGCACGAGCTCCTCCGCCCGGTTCGCGCTCTCCTCGACCGTACTGAGGCCCGACTCGTGGTGGTTGAGGATGCGGTAGGCCAAGGTGAGTGTATCGCCGAGGGATGTAGTGATGGCGCGGCCTGCGCGGCTGCTTCCTCCCTGCTCATAGGTCATGCCGATGGCGCCGTTGTAGAGCGGCCAGGTGTCCCCATAGGCAGGATAGAACAGATCGAATACCTCGCGGGTGAAGTACAGCGCTCCGCGGGCATCGAACCAGCGGGCGTTGTTCGCCCCGATGTGCTCTTGGCATTTGCGCTGCCAGGGGCTGATGATCTTGTGGAAGGGCTCGGCGGCCGGGGCGAAGTAGTAGGGCGAATTGACACCCTGTTCGTGGAAGTCCACGTGAACCTGCGGCATCCAGCGGCGGTAGGCCGATACGCGCCCCTTGGTCTCGCGCTGCGTCTGCCAAGCCCAGTCGCGGTTCATGTCGAACATGTAGTGGTTGCTGCGTCCGCCGGGCCAGGGCTCGTCGTGCTCGACCGTTCCGGGGTTCACATCGGGGAGCAGGCCGGTGGTGCGGTCCTGGAAGGCGACATAGCGGTCGCGCCCGTCGGGGTTCACACAAGGGTCGATGAGGATGACGGCGCGTTCCAACCAAGAAGCCACGTCGCCTTCTCCTGCATCCTTGCCGGATACCAGGGCGTGCATGGTGCGCAGGGCAGCCTCGGTGCACACCGCCTCGTTGCCGTGGACGTTGTAGCTCAGGTAGACGAAAGCCACGCCCGGGTCATCGCTGGCGAGCCCTTTCCCTTCCGTTCGGGCCAAGTTGGCGGCACGCAGGGTTTCCAAACGGGCGTGATTGGCCTCCGAGGTCACAATCAGCAAGCCCAGCTCGCGGTATTCCGAAGTCCGGCCGTAGGGCTCCCAGATCGCCTTGGGCGAAGCATCTGCCAGCGCCTGCGCGTAATCGACCACACTGTGGTGGCGGGTGAATCGATCGCCCAACTCATAGCCAAGAAACTCAGCGGGGGTTGGAACCTGGGCGAACGAAGTGAGGCAGGCGCCGCCAAGCGCCAACAGAGCGAAAGTAAACTTCATGTTCTATGCAGTATCAGGGACAAGTATTCCCGAATTCCGCCAAGATAGCGAGCATGTCCGTCGCCGTCACTTGGTCATCCCCATTGACGTCGGCCACACACCCGGACAAACAACCAAAATTCCCGAGGAGGAACAGCACATCGTTCACCGCCACCAGGCCGTCCCCATCGAAGTCGACCGGGCATAATTCCTCATCGATTTCACCGGTACAGGTGTCACAGTCCGAGTAAGCATCGTTGAGGGTGGCCGGGTCTCCGTCATCGCAAGGGTCTCCTACGAAAACGCATGAGCCGTCATTCTCCGTGGCAGCGGGATCGAAGTTGCACGCGGAGCCCGAGGTGCACCCGAATACCGTCACCGGTTGCCCCTGACATCCGTAGCCTGGAGCATCACAATCCGTGTAGAAATCGTTGAAAGTCAACGGATCCCCGTCGTCACACGGGTCCCCTTCGAAAATGCAGCTGCCATCGTTCTGGGTAGCGGCGGGATTGAAATTGCAGGCCGACCCGGAGGTACAGCCTGAAACTGTCACCGGAGTGCCCTCACAGCCGTACCCCGGAAGGCTGCAGTCGGTGTAGACGTCATCAAAGGTCGTCGCGTTCCCGTCGTCGCAAGCACCGCCCTCGAAGACACAACTTCCGTCGTCCTCATTTGCTGCAGGATCGAAGTTGCAGGCCGTGGC
>JAURDB010000143.1 GCA_030828175.1 Flavobacteriales bacterium | reverse complement strand
AACATGAGCAACACTTCCACCACCAGGATGATGTTGGCGTCGTTCTTGGGCCATCCCGTCATTTCTGGGCTGCGGAAGCGTGCAATGGGCAGGACGTTGCGCCGCACGAGGAACACCACGCAGGCCACCAGGACACCCAGGGCGAGCCATTCGAAACAGCCGATCAGGAAGTCGTAGAGTCCGCCGAGGTAGGGGGCAAAAACGCGGTGGGTGCCGAAGAGGCCATCGATGAGGATCTCGAGCACCTCGATGTTGATCAGGATGAAGCCCGCATAGATCACGATGTGCATGAGGCCGGCCACCGGGCGGACCACCATCTTGGACTGGCCCATCGCGACCCTCGCCATGGTGGCCCAGCGTTCACCGGGGCGGTCGGATCGGTCCACATCTCTGCCGAGCAGGATGTTGCGTTTGATGGTCCCAATGCGCCGGGCAAAAAGGAAGACCGCCGAGCCGAGCAGGGCGAGAAAGACCACTTGACCGAGGATGTGCGACATGGGTGAAATGTTCTGTTATTCTTCCTCTGACCGCCCGTCGAGTTCTGTTTGGATGAGACGCTGAAGGCGTTCGAGTTCCTTCTCGCTCATCTTGCGGCTCTCCTTGCGCCCGAAGACCGAGACGCGGATGTAGCGCTGTGGGTTGAGGTAGAAGTCATTGATCAGGGTCTGCACCTCACGGTTGGTGGCCAACAGCCCATTGTGCAGTGAATCGTTTTGCAGGAGCGCCCCCACGGTGCCTTCTCCGTTGTTCAGCCCTTCGAGCAAGCGGTTCAGTTCCGTAATGGAAGCGTCCGCCTTGCGCAGGGTGGTCGAAAGCTGCAGGTCTGCCAGGGAGTCGCTGATCTGGCTGAAATTGCCGAGCGCATTGGACAGGGCACCTTGTTGCGAATTGACAAAGCCCGTCAATTGCTCCATGTTGCTGACAATTCCCTTGAGTGCCGCCCGGTTTTCTTCTACGGTCTGGTCGAGCGTCGCAGAAGTGCTTTCGAGGTTCTCCATGGTGCGCTGGATGCTCTCAAAGGCTTTGGGGAGGCCTTGGGTTGCACTGTCCTGAAAGACCGTTTGAAGGTTTTCCAGGATTTCGTCGACACCGGCGATGAGCTGGTCGGTCTTGTTTCTCAGAGGGATCAATTCCATTTTGACCGCCTCGGTGATGTTCATTTCGATTTCGGACTTCAGCGTGTCTCCCGCTTGTGCCAATTCCGTGCTGCGGCCCGGGACGATTTCAATGGCTTTGGTGCCGAACAGGTCGTTGGAGTAGATCTTGGCTTTGCTGTTGCGCGTGATGTGCAGGTTGTCTTGATCGATGATGAAGGTCACGTGCAGGGCACCGGTTCCAGCGGCTTCGAATTCAATGTTGGCTACCTGTCCGACTTGAAATCCATTGATGAGGACGGGGTTGGAAATGGACAGGCCGTCAATCTGTTCATATATGGCGTGAAACTCCCGCCCTTTGCCCAGAGGATTGAAGCCTTTGAGGTAATTGACTCCCAGCACCAGCAGGGCTGCGCCCAAAAGGACGAGTACGCCAATCTTGATTTCCCTGCCTTTCACCATTTTTTCTGCTGCTCAGTTCCGCTTCTGTTCCAAGGCTTTCTCCAAGGGGATCCGGTTTCCATCCTTGAAAGCCACCACGAAAGCATCGGCGAAGCCGTTCTTACGCAAGGTATCTCGCATATGGCAAGCATCCTCGTAGGAATGGGTGGAGCCTACTCGGTATTTATGCACGCCGCGCACCACCTCTGTGGTCACAAAGGGAATGTCGTGTCCCTGCACTTCGAGTGTGCCTCCTTTCTTTGAGCTGGCGGCCTGAACAGCAAAGCAAACTGTCTCGGTACAATCGTTTTTGATGTCCGAGAACCAAGGAGGTGCGGGCAGGGGGGCGGATGCCCCGGGTGCATCCTCCTCGGCATTTCCTGCTCCATTCTCTTCCCCTTCCTCGTCTTGGGTAGGGGGGGCTTTCTGAATGGCGGATTCGAGGTTGAACCAATGGTCCGCATAATCCCTGAAGGCCCGGAAGAGCGCACTGGACATGTAGTCCTGCCCCTTTTCCGAGCGCAGAAAGTCCTCTTCGTCCGGATTGGTCAGAAACCCCAATTCGACCAGTACACTGGGCATGTTCGCGTAGGCGGTTACATAGTAGTCGGCTTGCCGGACGCCCCGGTCATTGCGGCCCACGCGCTCGCGGAATTGGGTTTGGATGAGGTTGGCAAACTGAAGGCTTCGTTCCAGATAAATTTCCTGCTTCAATGCCAAGGCGATGAAGGTGTCAGGATCATCTGGGTCGAACCCCAATGCTTCTTTTCCGCCATTTTCAAAGAGCACGGCGTTTTCTTTTTGTGCCACCCTCAGACTGGCCTCGCTCTTGGCCAATCCCATGACAAAGCTGGAGCTTCCTTTTGCTGAGGATTTGGAGAAGCTGTCGCAGTGGATGGACATCAAGAGGTCGGCTTGGTTGTCGTTTGCGATGCGCACCCTTTCTGGCAGGTCCGGGTAGGTGTCGCCAGTGCGCGTCATGATCACGCGAACGCCCGGGATGCGTTCTTCAATGTATGCCGCGGTTTTCAAGGCCACGGCCAGTGTGATGTCTTTTTCCACGGTAGGGTAGCGCCCCGTGCCGAGGTTTCCCGGGTCCCGCCCTCCATGACCCGCATCGATCACCACAGTCATGGTGGGTTTAATCGGTGGATGAAAGGCGCTCCCTACGAGCAGGACGGTGGCCAAAACGGCGGTAACTGCCTTGCCATGTCGCCTGCTTCTCCCATGGGCCTCAGGGGAAGGGGGCGAGCCGAGCCTTTGAGATGTGGAGGTGCTTTGCATCTACAGGGTGAAAAGTATCTAGCTTTGATGGGCATTCGCTGGTCCATCTGGACCGAATTTGCGCCACGCGTTGTTGGCAATCGAGAACGAATACCGAACGGGCTTTTTCTGCGTTGCTCCCTACGTGTGCAACGCGGTTGGCCGCCCCATTCTTATAGCCTTGGCTTGGATTGTCCTGTTTTCGGCCATGGATCTGACCGCATCGGCCCAGCAGGTAGAGGTGCGAATTGAAGAAGCCGATGAAATTGCACGAAATCCGCGCATCGTAGAGGGCCAGCGACTTCTGGGCAATGTCAGGCTCTCTGTGGACGGGGCAGTCGTGCGCTGTGACAGTGCTTGGCGCCACTCCGATGGCCGTTTCAGAATGATGGGGAGGGTCCGGGTCGACGATGGACCGATTGAACTGAACGGGGCCCTGCTCACCCTTCACCCGGACAGTGGGAGAGGGACGATGACCGGGCCGGAGGTGCGGTTGGTGGACCGGTCCAATGATGATGGGCCGCGGACATTGCTGACCCAGCAAATGACATACGGCTTCCGAGAGGGCGTGGCCCGATTCGCGGAAGGGGGTGAGGTCGTTACGGCCCATGAGCGCATCACGAGCGATCGGGGCAGGTACGACCGCGATTCGGGGAGGATGGATTTCATCGGAGATGTGCAGATGACGGTCGACACGCTGCAGGTACAGTCTGCTCGGATCGGATATCACCCGCGTGCCCGACGGTTGGTTTTTCCGCAGGATGCAGAAGTGACATATCCATCGGGTGGCGTGACATGTGCCCGCGGCGAATGGGACCTCGATGCAGGTGGTGGATGGTTTCTGGGGGGCGAACGAGGTCAGGCGCGGTTCCGCGATGGTGACCTCGAATTGACCGGTGACAGCTTGGCTTTGGCAGATTCGACAGGATGGGCCCGAGGAAATGTTCTTCTCACAGATACTGCGGATTCCTATCGATTGAGGGCCGATTCGATTCGGTTCGAGCGGTTGTCCGACGGAGCGGCTGGAGATGTGATGCTGGCTGGACAGGCATCGGCATGGTTGCAAGAGGGCGGTGATCCCCTCATGGTGGAAGGTGCTGCCATCACCCTTTCGACGGATTCCTTGGGATATCGGTCGCTGGAGGCGCCTTCAGGTGCGAGCCTGTATTCGGCGGATGTCACAGGTGCTTCCTCTCGGTTGTTCTGGTCGGAAGGGGCATCGCGGGTTGACCTCGAAGGTGATCCGGTGCTGTGGAGCGGTTCGGATCAACTCACCGGGGATTCCATCCGGCTTTTCCTGGCAGATGGGGCAGCGGATCGGCTGGAGGTTCGGGGGCGTGCTTTCG
>JAURDB010000142.1 GCA_030828175.1 Flavobacteriales bacterium | reverse complement strand
GGAAGAGCCCTACAAGAGCATCTTCGATTTTGCCGTCAAGGTGAGCCTGAAGGATTGCAACAAGCGGGTTTTCGAGGCGCTGGCGCGGGGCGGTGGCTTTGACGATCTCCCTCAGCCCATTCTCCGCGCACAGTGCTTTGCCGAAGACATCAAGGGCAGAACGACCATAGAATTGGCCATTCGATACGGACAAGCCACCCAGGAAAGCGCAAACAGCGCCCAGGCCTCCCTGTTCGGCGGCGATTCCGGCGCCATGGAGATTCCCGAGCCGCCCATCCCCGAATGCGAGGAGTGGGCACCTTTCGACAAGCTCGCCCGCGAGAAGGAAGTGGTCGGCGTCTATCTGTCCGGTCATCCGCTCGACCAATTCAAGGTGCAGATGCAACAATTCTGCACCCCGGGAGGCCTGGCCAATCTCGAGAACCTGGAGGCGGCCCGGGGACGCACCATATCGTTTGGAGGCATGGTGACTGCAGCCGAGCACAAGATGGGCAAGAACGGCCGCCCTTGGGGGGAGATGACCGTGGAGGATTACCATGGATCCCGCCGCTTCCCCTTCTTCCGGGAGGACTATGTGAAATTCAAGGACTACATGGTGGACGGCTGGTTCATCTTCCTGAAGGGCAAGGTCCAGATGAAGCCATTCCGGGGCTCGGAGGAGATGGAGTTCAAGGTGCAGCGCATCGAACTGCTCTCGGATGTGCTCGAGAAGCTGGCGGGAAGGCTGAGGGTCCAGCTCGACCTCGAAAAGGTCAACGAGGAACTCGTGGAGCAAGTCTGCCAACTCATTGAAGCCCATGAAGGCTCGGTGGGCGTGACCGTCGAGCTCCATCACCCCGATGCCGTCTTGGACATGCCCTCACGCCGAAAGCGGGTTGCGCTGTCTTCGGAGTTGCTCGATGGACTCAGCGCACTGGACGGCGTCGAGTACAAGGTCATGGGCTCCGGTGGATAAGTTGACACCCTTTGGCGACCTGTGTCACAGGAAGCTTCAACAGCCCTGCTAACTTTGAAGATTCAAACTAGCTCCCCATGGCCATTGAAATCAATGAAGCAAACTTCGAGGAAGTCGTGATGAACACGGACAAGCCCGTGATGGTCGACTTCTGGGCGGAATGGTGCGGTCCTTGCCGCATGGTCGGTCCCGTTGTCGAGAAAATCGCCGGCGATTACGAAGGAAAAGCCGTCGTCGGCAAGGTCGACGTCGACTCCAATCAGGAAATCAGCATGAAGTTCGGTGTGCGGTCCATCCCCACCATCGTGTTTCTCAAAAACGGTGAGGTCGTCGACAAGTCGGTCGGAGCCGTTCCCGAGAACGTGCTGACCGAGAAGCTTGAAAAGCTGATGGGCTGAAAAGCCCCTGCGATTCACCACGACATGGAAACGCCCCGCCACTGAGCGGGGCGTTTTCGCATCCGTATCTTTGAAGAGCCGTGCCCATCAACCTGCAGCCCCACCAGTTCCGCCAGCTCGGATCGCTTGAATTCCTCGCCAAACAGGCGGTGGAAGGCTTCATCACGGGCCTGCACCGGAGTCCGTATCACGGCTTCAGCGTGGAGTTTGCCGAGCATCGACTCTACAACCCCGGCGAGAGCATGCGCCACGTGGATTGGAAGCTCTACGCCCGTTCCGACCGTTTCTATGTGAAGCGCTACGAGGAAGAGACCAACCTGCGCTGTCAGATCGTCATCGACACGTCGGGCTCCATGTACTACCCGGCAGACGTCTCCCCGGAGACGGGGATGAACAAGATCAAGTTCGCCACCCACGCTGCCGCGACGCTCATCGAGCTGTTCAAGCGCCAGCGTGACGCCGTGGGATTGAGCCTCTTCGACAGCACCCTGCACGCCCACCACAAGGCACGTTCCACCCAGGCGCACCAGCACCTGATGTACGCCGAGCTCGAGCGCGTTCTCGCCGGCGTCGGACAGGGCGGGGGAGAGACCGCAGCCGTCGAAGCCATTCACACCATCGCAGAGGCGACGCCCAAGCGTTCCCTCATCGTGTTGTTCAGCGACATGCTCGACCGCACCCAGGACTTGGAAGCGGTTTTCGGGGCTTTGGCCCACTTGCGTCACGCCAAGCACGAAGTTGTCGTGTTCCATGTGCTGGACGAAAAGACGGAGCAGCGGTTCGACTTTGCCGACCGTCCGACGACTTTCATCGACCTCGAAAGCGGGGAGGAGGTGCGTGCCAATCCTTCCGAGGTGCGGGACGCTTACGTGAGCAGAATGGCCCAAATGCGGCGCGACTTGGATGTGCGCTGTGGCTCGGCCGGCATTGACTGGGTCGAGGTCGACATTGCCAAAGGGGTCAACCCGGTTCTGACCGCTTATCTGCTCAAGCGCCAACGCATGCGCTAAGAGAAATTGTTAATTTCTTACTGCTGTGAATCAGTAGATTAAGTAGGTTATCAACATTTCAACAGTGCATTTTCTTGCGCAATTGTGAATAGCGTGCTTTCTTGCCCGCCCTTCACAACGCCGCAAGGCACGCCATGCCAAGACATTTCCTCATACGCCGCGCTGCCCGCGCTGCCGCCACCTCGGCCGCCATGCTGGCTCCGGTATCATTTTCGCTGGCCACCCAAGCGGAAACGCCTTGGATTCTTCCGAAGAATCGAATTTCGATCAAGGACCCCATCGGCAAGAAGCACATCTTGGAACGGATGGTGATCAACACGGAAGCCAGGGAGCGGGTCATCCTCAATGTGGAAATGGAGACCGTGAGCTTCGTCCTGTATCAAGTGGGCACCCCAGAAGGGAAGGTGCTCAAGAGCGGCTCATGGCTGCTGGCACCCGGCAACAACGAATTGGTCCTCGACGCCCGCGATTGGCCGACGGGGACATTGGAACTCAGCGTCCTGACGAAGAAGGACCTGATGAAGCTCGACTTTACCCGTTGAGCTTCGATCACCGCGGAGGCATTACCCGCAAAAAAAAGCGATGCCACTTGTAACCATTAAAAGGCGCAATCGTATATTTGCGCCCCCGCAGACGAGAAGTCGTTTGTGGAGGTCGAAAGACCAGGTCTGGTAGTTCAGTTGGTTAGAATACATGCCTGTCACGCATGGGGTCGCGAGTTCGAGTCTCGTCCAGACCGCCAACCCAAATCGAGAGTCCCTCAGCCCCCACGGCTGGGGGACTTTTGCTTTCCCCCCGTAATTACCAGAGTGCTTACATGGCGGACCTGAATGCAAGCGACACCTGATCGCGTCTGCAAACAGCAAGGCAGGACTCTGCAAAGAGTTCAGGTTGCTGAATAAATTGCACGTAACCAAATCAATGTCATGAGGAATCTACTTGCCCTCCTATTTTTCTTGCCTAGCGTCTGCCTTGCGCAGTCCGTCACGTTGCCCTACAATCCTGACGCCAACCAGGACAGCGCCATCGGCGCACCGGACCTATTGGAGCTGCTCCCCCTCTTCGGCAGTTATTTCACCCCCAGTGAAATTCAGGTCGACGATCAAACCTTGACCGAATACATACAGGCATTGGAGCTTGCCTTGGAAGAAGCCATCAACGATACCGTGGCGTTGCCCATGTTGCCAGGTACAACCCCCGGTGAGATGTTATACTGGAACGGAACACAATGGACCTTGTTGCCGGTGGGCAACCCGGGCAGTGTCTTGTATCTCGACGGTGCCACACCCACATGGACTCCTTTCTCCCTTGGGCTCTTCGGCATCGAGTTGACGTTGGGATGCACGGATACAACAGCATGCAATTACCAAGGGGCTACTATCGAAGACGGCTCTTGCGCTGAACTGGACGAGTGCGGCGTTTGCGGTGGCAGTGGCATTCCTCCCGGTGATTGCGACTGCAATGGAAGCGTGAATGATGCCTTGGGAGTTTGCGGGGGAACATGCGCGGAAGACTCAGATGCCGACGGCATCTGCGACGACATCGACAACTGCATCGACCTCACCGCCTGCAACTACAGCGAGGAGACCAATCCAGCTTGTCTAATGGAAGACGCGTGTGGCATCTGTGGTGGCACCGGAACCGACTTGGATGACGACGGCATCTGCGACGACATCGACAATTGCAACGACCTCACCGCCTGCAACTACAACGAGGAGACCAATCCAGCCTGCCTGCTGGAAGACGAGTGCGGCATCTGTGGCGGTTCCGGCATTTCTGACGATTTCTGCGACTGCAATGGAAATCA
>JAURDB010000141.1 GCA_030828175.1 Flavobacteriales bacterium | reverse complement strand
TGGGGCGGCGGCAACTGGGGCAATCCAGGCTACGGCTGGGGGATGAATGGATACGGCTACAATCCCTATTGGGGCACCCTTGGCGGCTACGGTACGGGCGGCTTCTGCGGCACGGGCAACGGTGGCGTCAGCACCTACATCACCCCAGCGCGTCCGCGTCCAGGCCTGGGTCAGTTCACGGGCAGCAACGTCTATGAAGGCGGCGGTCAGGCCGGCGGTTCCAATGGATCGGGGGTCGATGGGAATTCCGGTGCAAATGGCGGCGCATCGCCCGATGTGCAGCGGAACACCACCCGAACCTACACAGAAGGACGCCGCAACGATTCCGGGAGAAGTCTGCCTGCTTACGAGCCGGAAAGGGAGAGGACGGAACCGCAGCGGAACAACTTCGAGGAGCGCAATCGGCAGGAAGACCGCCAGCGCTCCAACCGCAACCGCCTCACGTCCCCCACGCCACGAGACAATTCAGGTACGTCGCCCAACCGCGGAGGGGGCAACAATTTCTCACAGCCCGCACCCCGTCAGAACTTCAGTGCGCCGAGCTCCCCCCGTCCCTCGGGAGGGTCAGGCGGAAGCAGGTCCGGTGGCCGCAGTGGCCGAGGCGGTTGATTCTTAAATCCCCATGGTGATGAAGAATTTGAGCAGAGGACTGGCCGTTCTCCTGTTGGGCTGTGCCCAATGGGCTGCGGCACAGGGATTGACCGATGTCATGCGGTACAGCCGCCAAGACCCCTTGGGTTCCGCCAGGTCGATGGGCATGGGCGGCGCCATGACGGGGCTGGGAGCCGACTTGGGCTCCATCTGGTCCAACCCGGCTGGTCTGGGCATGTACCGATCGAGTGACATCGCCTTTTCCCTTGGGCTCGGGGCCGGCGGAGCGAGTACGGAATACCTGGGAAACAGCGAAACCGCTTTGGAGCCCCACCTCATCGTGGGTCAACTCGGCGTAGCGTTGACCATGCCCTTGAGCCATCCCGACTGGAAGCGCGGCACATTTGCCATTGGCTATACCCCGCTCAAGGACCTGCATCAGCGCGCCGAATGGTCAGGAGAAACGGAAGGAAACAGCATCTCCCAGCAGTTTGCCCTTCAAGCGCAAGGCACCTCATTTGACAGCCTCTGGTACTACCATCCGTTTGATGCGGAATTGGCATGGTACACCTACATGATCGATACCATCGCAGGCAGCACGGATCAGTACGCGGCGGCCTTTGAAGGCGACCGGGTGCGCCAATCCCTGCGCCGCGACCGGAACGGCCGCATGGGGGAGACCACCATTGCCTTCGGTACGACATATCAAGAGCAACTGCACATCGGCCTTTCTGTGGGCATCGTTTCGAGTGAGATGGAACAAGTCGATGTCTATCAGGAAACCAAGATCATCGGCCCGTCCACCCTGCAGGAATTGACCCTCAATGACCGCCTTGAGATTTCGGGGTCGGGTGGCTATTGGTCTTTGGGGCTCATTCTCCAGCCCAAATCCAGCCCCGTGCGATTGGGCTGGAGTTACCGCAGCGGAACGGTTTTGAGCATCGACGACTTCTATCAGGTCGATGCTTCTGCGGAATTCTCCATCGATGGGCTCTACGAGGCAGCCAGCCCCAGCAGCTACGTCCGCTACAGGATTCGCACCCCACGCAGGCACCAACTGGGACTGAGCTGGACGCTGGGCAAGGCTGCCGTACTGAGTCTCGACTATGGCCGCTCCGATTATGCCGCAGCGGAATTCACTTCGGAGGACTTCTTCGAAGAGGACGTCACTGCGATCCAGCAGCGCATCGACAATACGCTGCTCGTGGAAGAGCTCTTCCGCGGTGGATTGGAATTCCGCCTCGACGAAGATTGGCGCCTGAGAATGGGGGGCGGGTGGCGTTCTGCCGCCGCAGACCCCATGAAAGGGCCTTCAGGCACGTTGGATGGCACCCTCCTCGAAGATGGCAGCGACGCGCTGCACTGGGCCTTGGGAGGCGAATACCGGGACGACAAATGGTACGCCGGGGCCACCTATCGCCACACTTCCACAGAGGACGCAAGGCGCCTTTATGGCATGGGGCCAGAAGTTGCATCCGGACGCACCGGCCTGGGTCTGCTCATGCTGACCATCGGGGCGCGGTACTGAGTACCCACTGAATCAACGGCAGCCTCAGGCCTTGGCCTGGGAGAGCCTCTTCTGGACCGCTTTGTCCATTTTCTCGGACTCCTCGACTGCGAGCTCCTCATCGACCAGGATGCGACCGCTGTGCTCGTCGACGATGATGCGCTTGCGCGCGCTGACATCGAGAATGCGTTGGGGTGGAATCTTGATGAAGCTACCGGCACTTGCGTCGCGCTCAATGGGCACCACGGCCATGCCGTTTTTGGCCCCTCCGCGGATCCGGAGGTAAGCGTTCAGCAAGCGGTCGTCGATGCTCTCGGCCATTTCACCGCTCATGCTGTTGAGGATTTCCTCCTCAGCGCGGGTCTCAGCGATGATTTCATCGAGCTCAGCCTGCTTGGTCTTCAGGTCCTCCGCGCGCAAATCGCGCTTGGCCTGCACCTCCGTGATGATTTCCGCCTTCTGCTCAAGGCTGGCCTCCGCTTCGCGGATGCGCTTCTCGGACAGCTGAATCTCGAGGGATTGGTATTCGATTTCCTTGTTGAGCGACTCGAACTCGCGGTTGTTCCGCACACTGTTCTGTTGCTCCTCAAAACGCTTGATCATGGCGCCGGAATCGATGATGGACTCCTTGCGTTCGTGAATCTTGGCCTTGATGCCCTCGGCCTCTGCGGTCAGCCGCTCCAGGCGGGCTTCGAGACCAGCAAGCTCGTCTTCGAGGTCTTCCACTTCGAGGGGGAGCTCACCGCGCACAACGCGGAGGCGATCGATGCGGCTGTCGATCAATTGGAGGTCGTAAAGGGCCCGGAGCTTTTCCTCTGCGCTCGTAGCTTTGGTCTTCTTGGCCATCAGGATACGTGAATGGGGTTGGTTCGCACTTTCGACAAAAGGACTGCGAAATTAGGGAATCCAAGCTGGAACTCAGCCAACTGATCCACAAGCCATTGAGATATTCCTCCCTCTGCTTCGGCGTGACCAATGTCAGCAATGGTGATCCGGCCCTCCGCACCGAAGAATTCGTGGTATTTGAAATCGGAGGAGAGGAAGACATCCGCTCCACTTCGGATGGCGTCAGGTAGGAGGAAACTGCCCGTTCCGCCGCACAACGCGACCGTTTTGATGCTGCCCTTGGGGGGAGCCGTATGCCGGACCATGGGGGCTCCGAAGGCCGACTTGACCATTGTCACAAACGCATCCCAATCCATCGGCTCGGCGAACGTACCGACCCCTCCGCTGCCCGCCGAGGGGTGCGTATTGTCGAGCATGATCACATCGTGGGCAACCTCCTCATAGGGGTGGACCCTCTTCATCGAGGCCACAACCCGGCCCAGATTCCATCGTTCGACCACCATCTCAATGCGCGTCTCCGCCTCCCTGTGCTGCTCGCCCAGGCTCCCGACATAGGGCGTGGTCCCTGCACCCGCACGGAAAGTCCCTTCGCCGCCATGGCTGAAGCTGCACTGGTCATAGGCTCCAATGTGTCCACCTCCCGCAGCGAACATGGCCTCACGCACCACCTCGGCATGGCTGTGGGGGACAAAGGTCACCACCTTGGCGAGCGTGCCCTTGGCGGGCCGAAGGACACGCATGCCCTCCAGTCCCAACTTTCGGCACATCATGGCATTGACGCCATGTGCCACGTTGTCCAGGTTCGTGTGAATGGCGTAGAGCCCAATCCCTGCCCGCAATGCTGCCATGACGGTCCGTTCCACCTCGTTGCGACCGGTAATGCGCCTCAAGGGTCGGAAAACGATGGGATGGTGGCTGACAATCAGGCCTGCACCCAATGCCACGGCTTCGGCCACCACTGCCTCGGTCACATCCAAAGAAACGAGCACCTTGTCGACCTCGGCATGGGGCTCACCTACGAGGAGTCCGCTGTTGTCGTAGTCTTCCTGCAAGGCCGGTGGGGCAATCTGCTCCAAAAAGTCAATGATCTGCTGAATGCGTGGCATGGGTCGAATTTCGGTCATGCGGGATGGGCAATCCAATGCAATGTGGCATTTTCGCCAACGATGCGAACACCTGACAAGAAGCGACCTTCGCCCGCCTCGCAGAGACCTGCTCCGGTCAACCTGCGAAACCAATGGTGGTGGGGGCCTTTTGCGATGTTGTTCCGT
>JAURDB010000140.1 GCA_030828175.1 Flavobacteriales bacterium | reverse complement strand
AGGGAACATGCCTTGCTTGTCCTGATTGACTCCGATGGCGACAATAACCTCATCAAACAAAGCCGCGGCGCGCCGCAGGATGTTTTCGTGACCCCGGGTAATGGGGTCGAAAGAACCGGGAAATACCGCACGGCGGGATGCATCACTCATGACGTTCTGCTTTGAAATCAAAGAAACTCAAACCGCGCCAACCTATGCAGCAACTGATCAAGGGAATGCGAACACCTCCACGCCCAAACCCGGATTTGCGGTCGGGGTCACCTTTCCGTACCGATACTCAAGACCTGAAGCCACATCCTCTGCGAGCAGCAAAGGACCATCGTTGTCCATGAAATCCGCAAGGGGCCCCAAGTGGGCAATCGCCGCCGCACCCACCGTTGACTCGCTCATGCAACCGATCATCACCTGAAGGCCCAAGGAGCGCGCTTCCGAAATCATGCGCAATGCCGGGGTAATGCCTCCACACTTGGTCAGCTTGATGTTGACCCCATCAAATCCCGCTGCGCACATGGCCACATCGCCCTCGGACACGCACGACTCATCGGCGATCAATGGCAGCGGCGACCGGGCGCGCAACTTTTCCATGCCTTCCGCATCCCCTTTTGCCAAGGGCTGCTCGACCCATTCAACACCCAGTGTCTGGAGTCGCGGCATCATCTCCATGGCCTGCTCCAACGTCCAAGCTGCATTCGCGTCCACACGAAAGGCCGCATCCGTTTCACACCGCAATGCCTCCAACACGGCAAGATCCTCTGCCCCGCCCACTTTGATCTTGTACACCGGCCAATCCAACGCCTTCACTTTCTCCACCATACGGTGCACCGAGTCCATCCCGATGGTGTAATCACTGATGGGAGCATCCTCCATGTTTCCGTCCCAGAAACGGCACAGGGGAAGGCCCTTCATCTGTCCGAAGAGGTCCCATCCCGCCATATCCAAGGCGCACACCAAAAAAGGATCGTCCGGAAAAACCGTGGTGAGCCATCCATGAAAGGCCCCGGGGTGCGCAAAGGAATGCGCCGCCAGGGCTGAGCGGTTCTTCTCGAGCTTTTCCACCATCCCCGCTACGGTCACATTGTAATAGGAGATAGCCGGCGCTTCGCCCCATCCGACCTTTCCACCATGCTCCAACCTCACCAGCAAAGAAGGCTGGTGGGTCTTGGTTCCCTTCGAAGTGGTAAAAGGGTATCGGAACGGCAATCGAATCGGAAACCAGTCAACGCGCAAACCGCTGTCCATCAGGCACCGAAATCAAAGAAGCTAAAGTGAACGTGGCCGTACTTCCGCATCTCAACAAAGCCCTCTTCCTCACTGAAATCACGACGGTCACCATGCTCCAGAACAAACAGCCCACCCGAAGCCACCAGCCCCGCCTCCCGGACCAACCCGGGCAACTCGGGCAACCGCGGCTCCGTGTAGGGCGGATCGGCAAAGACGAGATCGAATTGCGTCATGGCCTTGCCCAAAAAAGCAAAGGCATCGGCGCGCAACACGCGGATGGCATCCAATCCAAATTCTGCGGCCTGCTTCTGAATGTAGCGGCACGAACCTGCATCCTTCTCCACGGCCGAAACCGATACCGCTCCACGGCTGGCCAATTCAAAGGAAACGGCACCAGAGCCAGCAAAAAGATCGAGGGCTTCCAACCCGTCCAAATCCAACCGAGAACGCAGGAGGTTGAACAGCCCCTCCCTTCCAAAGTCCGTGGTTGGCCTGCCTTTGAAATGGCGCGGCGGAGAGAATCGACGCCCTTTCAGGACGCCTCCGATCACGCGCATCGGATCAACTGTATGACAGGCAGGAACTCCTGCCGATGAAGACCCGTCACCTCGCCCAATGCCGGGATGAAACGCCCGTAGTGCAGGTCCACCGTTTCAAAATGCCGCTCAAAGGTGCGGTGCAGCTCTCCTGCCGGTTTCACAGCGCCGCTCAACTGAATGGCTACATGCTCTCCAAAACCCAAGCTGTGCAACAGGTGTACCGCGCGATACACCGCATCGTCCGGCGTTGAAACCGAATGGCTGACCGATGCCTGCAACCCTTTTCCCTCTCGGCCATCCAACAACACGAGGTCCACGGCTTCTTCCCGGAGGTGAACTGCCAATGCCACCCTGTCGCGCTGTCGTTCCTCCCGAATGAACGCTTCGGCGAGAATGGCGCGGGGATGACGAAATGCCATGGTCGGAACCAATTTGGACAAAGCCTGCCGCAGCGATGGGTCCGGAGCGTGAATGACCACATAGGGCGACCCCACCACTTGCTCCGTCTCGGTTCCCAGGTGGCGCAATCCGGTTTCGGCCTCCAGCCATTCCACATCGGTCGCTTGCTCGCGCAAGGCATCCGGCACCACTGTCGCCGCATTGTCTGCCATCCAGGTCACGGTACCACTGCGATCCACGCGCACGGCTTCGGCCAACCACTCCGCCCTCTCCTCCATGCGCGCAGGCCCTGGAGCGGCCTTCCAATTGTGAAAGCCAGCTTCCAACAAAACCCCCTTGTCCTCAGACGTGCGGACCCAACGAACCGCAGGCCCAGAATCAAAAACCCACAAGGGAAAGGCCCCTTCCGGCACTTCCTGCGTGCCGTCCAGCGCCGTCAGCTTGAAATCGGGCTGGCCCTTATTGGCGCCAGTTACCATCGGTGTGGGCTTCCACGAGCGAACCGAAGCGAAGGGTATCCTTCTTCACATTGGCGCGACCAAACGGTGTGGGGTCTTGCACCTTGATGGCGCTGACCCGCAATCCACTCTGATTCACATACGTCGTGTCAATCAAGAAACGCTCTCCCGAAGTAGGACTGAACGACAGTGAGTCCAAATTCACCGGCGGAAGCTTCTTGTCCGCCCGCTCCTCTGCCGTAAAATTCTCAGCAAAGAAGGAGGTGTACAGCGTGTCGCGCACTTTGTAGGCCACAGCATCAGCAGTGATGCTGTCCAAAAGGCTTTGCTCATCCCAACCCATGTCTGCCGCAATGCCGGCCACGTCGGAACGTTTGATCACGAAACCTTGCTCATAGCATTGGGCTTCTGGCAGCGTGTCGTGGAAGGATCCGATGGAGAAATTCAAAGGCACAAGCGGCGCATTGATAAAGGCAAACAAGGTGTCGAAGCTGTCAGTAAACTCCCCATTGACCTCCTTGTAAGCCAACTGGGCGTCCCGGATATCGGTGAGGCGCTGGATGGTCACTGCATTCATGGCAGCCTGGTCCTTCAGGAATTGCTCCTCATCGAGCACCGAATTCGTCGACGCCACGAAGAAGTAAGCGGCGCTTCCAATGCCCAGCACGAGCATCACACGGTAGGCACTCTGCGGAATCTTCTCCAAAACGGCCGGCATGGCGAGCACACCACTGACAAGCAGAGCCAAACCGGCAAACAGCATATCGGTGGGCTGACTGAGGTCAGCCGTTTCCGTCGATGCCATGACGCTGCGGATGTACATCAAGGTCCAGGCGAATCCAGCCGCCAACAGGATGAGGCTGAAGCTGTGGCTGCGGACGAGGAACAGGAGGTTCCGGTATTTGTCGTTCGAATCGTTCATGCTCTTGGGCGCGAATAGGGGCGAATCAAGCGGGGCGAAGCTAATGAATACCTGCCGGACGACCACCCCGCAAGACCGTACTTTGCCCCCGTTGGCAAGCAACTTGTCGACGCCCCCCGCCCCGACCGTGTCCACAGCCTACACCGCAGAAGAAGTCGAAGAGCGCCTCCGAGCCGCCTTCCCGCACGCTCCAACGGCAAGCCAGGACGCGCTGTTGCACGCGCTGGGCCGCTTCCTCGTAAGCCCCCAACCCCGCTGTTGCCTGGTGGTAAGGGGCTATGCCGGCACCGGAAAGACCACCACCATGGCGGCCCTCGTCCGGGTCCTCCGCGATCTCCGGAGACCGGTGGAGCTCCTCGCCCCCACCGGCCGCGCCGCCCAGGTCATGGGACGATATGCTGGCGTACAGGCGAGCACCATCCACCGGCGCATCTACCTCCGCAAGGCCACCGCCGACGGCGGAACCTCCGCCACCCTCGCCCCCTATACCCGGAAGGGCGCGGTCTTCATCGTGGACGAGGCCTCCATGATCGGGCGCGACAGCGGCCTCCGCCAATCGGGCGCAGCGGGCACGGGATTCCGCTACCGCGACCTCCTCTCCGACCTCTTCGAATTCTGCCTCCAAGCCCCCAGCAGCCGCATCATCCTCGTCGGCGACGACGCCCAGCTCCCTCCCGTCGGCAGCGCC
>JAURDB010000013.1 GCA_030828175.1 Flavobacteriales bacterium | reverse complement strand
TACTTGCTCAACAAGTACCACGCGGAATTCAAACGGCACGGCAACAAGGGCCTCGCCCTGACGCGCATGGTGAGAAAGGTGGGGAACGCCACCTTCATGACGAACGCCACGACGGCGCTCGGGTTCGCCGCCTTCATCTTCACGACCAGCGATGTGCTGCAGCAATTCGGGGTCATTGCATCGGTCAACATCCTGGCGATGTTCTGCATCTCGCTGCTCATCATTCCGGCTGTCTTCAGCTGGTTGCCGCCTCCGCGCCGCCGCCACGTCCGCCACCTCGATCGCCGCTGGGTCTTTCTGGTGGTGCATCGGTTGGAGCGGGCCGTCAGCCACCACCGCCAAAAAGTCTACATCACAACTGCAGTGGTCCTGCTGTTGGGCATGTTCGGCATCTCGAAGATGCGCGTCACCGGCAACGTGGCGGGTGACCTGCCACAGGAGGATGTGATCCTGGCCGACCTCCATTGGTTTGAGGATCGGTTTGGGGGGGTGATGCCGTTTGAAGTCGTGGTGCGGACAGACAAGCCCGGGAGCGTCACGCAGCTCGCTTTCCTCAAGAAGGTGGAACGCCTGCAACAGGTTCTCGCCGAGGAGCCCCAGCTCTCCCGTTCCGTTTCGTTGGTGGATGGCCTGAAGTTGGCCAAGCAGGGTTTCTTCCGAGGCAATCCCGAGCGTTATTCCTTGCCTTCCCGGCGGGAACAGAGCTTCATGGGCCCCTACCTCACCGGTACATCCGGAACCGGCATGGACGGCGATGGCAAATACGTGGACAGCGCCAGGACCACCATCCGGGTTTCCGCCCAAGTCGCTGACATCGGCACCAGAGAGATGAACGAACTGACTGATAGGCTGCAGCTGCGGATCGATTCGATTTTCCCTCCGGATGAACACGAGGTCTTCATGACGGGGACCAGTGTGGTCTTCGTGGAGGGTACGACCTACCTGGTCAAGAACCTCTTTGTCTCGCTGGCTTTGGCGATCCTTGTCATCGCTACGGTGATGGCCATCCTGTTCCGCAGCGGTCGCATGGTGGCCATCAGCCTCTTGCCCAACCTCGTGCCCCTCATTTTCACGGCAGCGGTGATGGGCTATTTCGGCATCGCCCTCAAGCCGAGCACGCTGCTCGTTTTCAGCATCGCTTTTGGCATCTCGGTAGACGACACCATCCACCTGCTCGCCAAATACCGGCAGGAACTGGATTTGCATGGATGGAACATGCGGGAGGCCGTCCTGCTCGCCGTGCGCGAGACCGGTGTGTCCATGATGTACACCAGCATCGTGCTGTTCTTCGGTTTCCTGATGTTCTTCGCCTCGGACTTCGAAGGCACCCGGGCGCTCGGCATCCTGGTGTCGACCACTTTGCTGGTGGCCATGCTGACCAACCTGGTCCTGCTTCCCTCCATGCTGCTGGGCTTCGAGCGCTACATCACGGCCCAGACCTTCAAGGAGCCCTTGCTCGAGATCATCGACGAGGAGGACGACGTGGACCTCGCCGAGCTGGAGGTCATGGAAGGTGTCCGTGAGTAAAGGCCTCATCTGGCCCCACATTTCATCCCATCGTTGACGAATGTCATCGCCCCCATTGACCCGCGTCAATGCCCGGGCTCGAAAATCCCGCGTTGTTGCGGTCCGAACTCAACCTCAGACTGCCATGAACGTAATGCCCCCCCAAACCCACGTCGCGTTCCTCCTCGGTGAAGCCGAAAGCCACCGTGCGTTGAATCACCCGTACCTGACCGCCCTCAAGGACGGCACCCTTCCCGATCCCTTGGGTGCCCTGAAGCGCTTCGCTGCGGAATACGCCGTCTACGCCAAGTCCTTCCAGAACTACCTGTTGCTCGCCATGAGCAAGCTGGAAAGCCAGGAGCACCGCTCCATCCTGCTCGAGAACCTCTGCGAGGAAAGCGGCATGATCGAGGAAGAAGAACTGGCCGAGATCGCCGAACTGGGCATCGAGCCCGAGTGGGTCCAAGGCGTCCCGCACCCCGAGCTCTACATGCGCTTCCGCAAGGCCATCGGTGCAGTAGACACCCCCCAGACCGGAGAGGTCGCCCAGACTTGGAAAGAGCTCTTCATCGCCCAGCTGACGCAGGCCAATGCCGCCGAGGCCATGGGTGCCCTGGGATTGGGAACCGAAAGCATCGTCAAGTTCTTCTACCGCCCCCTCATCGAAGCCATCCGCAACCACACGGATGTGTCCCGCCGCGATGCCATCTTCTTCGAACTGCACGCAGAGCTGGACGATGAGCACGGCGAGTTGATGCTCAAGATCGCCGAGGACCTCATCGCAGAGTCCCCTTCGAACTATGAGTCCATGAAACAGGGCATGCGCAAGGCACTCGGCCTCCGCTCCCTCTTCTGCGACCGCATGCTCGAAATGGAGTTGAACCGCTGATTCTCGAAGCCATGGAAGCCAAAGAAATCTATGACGGCCACGCCGACCTGTGGGTCCGCAGCGAGCCCATCCTTCTGTCCGATTACTCGGCGCGACCCCGCGTGCTGGAGTTGTGCGGAGATGTGCAAGGCCAGACGATACTCGATCTCGGGTGCGGTGAAGGATATGTAGGCCGCGAGCTCGCCAAGCGCGGGGCAGCTGCCATCTCAGGCTACGACGTCTCGGCCGGCATGATAGCCGGCGCCCAGAAGTCGGCATTGGCGCTTGGGCTGAAGCATCTCACCTATGCCGTCTCGGATTTGCGCAAAGCAGGGTTCGGAGACCCTTCCCAACCGGTGGACCTCGTCATCGCGGTTTTCCTGTTCAATTACATGGACGCTGCCGCCATGGAGCGCATCCTGAACCGTGTTCGCCAGGTACTCAAGCCCGGCGGTCGGTTCATCTTCACCGTGCCCCATCCGCTGCTGCCTTACATCAAGCCGGCAGAGAAGCCGTTCTACATGCGGCCCGAAGGAGGCTACCTGTCTTCCGTGGATGTGCCCTTCCCGGGACGCATCTGGAGGCGCGATGGAGAATCGGTGGAGGTCCAGGCCGTCCACAAGACGTTCACCACCTATTTCAATGCCCTCAACGCGGCGGGCTTCACCCGCATGCCGCACGTGGAGGAGCTCCACATCACCGCTGACCACGTGGCACTCGATCCCGATTTCTTCGGGCCCCTCGCCGATTTGCCGCTCCACGTCGCTTTCTCCCTGAAGTCATGACGAACCCCATCCACCTCCCGCTCCACGTCCGCAAGCAAGTTCTCCGTTTGCCGGTACCCCACGCCCTGCGCACTGCACTGCCCGCATCGGATCGCGCAGAAGCGGCCCTCGCTTCCGTATTGAAGGGAGGCCCGATTCCGCATGTGGACGTAACCCACTTGGCCCAGCAGCTCACTTCTGCATCAGGACACGCTGTTCTCGGTGCGCCCGCGCATTGGACCGATGCCCAATTGCGCTGGGCCTATGTGGTGCTTCTGCGCCAGCTCGGTCGATTGAATGGGCGCTATGGAAAGCTGTTCGACGTGGTGGACCGGGGCTTGGACCACAAGAATTCGAATGCCCCGATTTCGAAGACCAAAGCGGCTACGGGCATGCACACCGACAGCAGCGATGCGCGGTACAACCCGGACCTGGTCAGCCTGCTGTGCCTGCAGCCCGGCGCTTCGGGAGGGCAATCCCTTCTTGCGCATGCCGAGGGACTGCTGGAGCGCTTGCGCAAACAGCGCCCGGACCTGGAGCCGGTCGCCCGCGAGGCCTTCCCCCGCGATGTGGTCACCCCCGGATTGGCCCAGAACACCTCCGCCATCGCCGCCAACGCCATCCCGGTTTTCGCGGACGATGCGCACGGAATGGTGTTTCGCTACATGCGCTACTGGACCGAGCGTGCCATGGCCAAGCTCGGCCGAGAGGTGCCTTCCGAACTGGCCGAGCTCTTCGATTTCATCGATGCCGACATGGCGGACAATGCGCTGAGGTTCAGCCTCAAGCGCGGAGACATGCTCATCGCCAACAACCGCACGGTGGTCCACGGTCGGGAGGCATTCGAGAACCTTCCCGGGGCCGCTCCGCGGTGCCTGGTGCGGGCTTGGGTCGACGGATTCCTCGATTCCCGGGCCAAGTCCTTGCCCTTGCGGGCCTGAATCCGGAACTTTCCGGCATGAAAGGCATCGTCCTCGCCGGCGGAAGCGGCACCCGATTGTACCCGATCACCAAAGCCATCAGCAAGCAGCTGATGCCGATCTACGATAAGCCGATGATCTACTATCCGCTGTCCACGCTGATGATCAGCGGGATTCGGGACATCCTCATCATCTCCACGCCGCACGACCTGCCCGGGTTCCAGCGGTTGCTGGGCGATGGCAGCCAGTGGGGCTGCTCCTTCACCTACGTGGAGCAGCAGGTGCCCAATGGATTGGCCCAGGCCTTCGTCCTCGGTGAGGAGTTCATCGGCGACGACAAAGTGGCCCTGGTGCTGGGCGACAACATCTTCTACGGCCGCGGTTTCGGCCGCATTCTTCGCGACAACACCGATGTGGAGGGCGCCATGGTGTATGCCTACCACGTCAGCGATCCCGAGCGTTATGGTGTGGTCGAATTCGACGACGAGGACCGCGTGCTGAGCATCGAGGAGAAGCCCGCCAAGCCCAAGTCCAACTTCGCGGTTCCGGGTCTCTACTTCTACGACAACCGGGTGGTCGAAATCGCCAAGAACCTCGAGCCGAGCCCCCGGGGAGAGTACGAAATCACCGACGTGAACAAGACCTACCTGGAAATGGGCGAGCTCTTTGTGTCCAAGCTCGACCGGGGTACGGCTTGGCTCGATACAGGCACCTTTACCTCCTTGACGCAGGCGGGCCAGTTCGTGCAGGTCATCGAGGAGCGCCAGGGCATGAAAATCGCCTGCTTGGAGGAAATTGCCTGGCGGATGGGCTTCATCGATACCGAGCACGCGCGAAAATTGGCCGACGAACTCGTGAAAAGCGGATACGGCGCCTACATCCACCAGCAGCTGGACCTGGGCTTGTGATGCGCGACGCGGCCACGTTCGATGCCAAGGCAGCCATGGCGGCTTACCGCACCACATTCGAGGAGGGGTGCGGTGCCTTCCTGGCCCGGTATCCCGAGACGGAGCTTTATGCGCCCGTCCGATACCTGATGTCACTGGGTGGGAAACGTCTGCGCCCGGTCCTGGTCATGGCGGCTTGCGAGGCCTGTGGAGGCAAAGCCGAGGATGCCTTGCCGGCTGCCATGGCGGTGGAGCTGTTCCACAACTTCACCCTGATGCACGACGACATCATGGACGATGCGCCCTTGCGGCGGGGTCAGCCCACCGTGCACGAAAAATGGGACGCCAACACGGCGATACTCTCAGGGGACGCCCTCCACGTCATCGCCTGCGAGGCACTGCTGCAGGCACCTTCCAAGGCCCTTCCGGAGTTGCTCCGCGTGTTTCACCGCACCGCACTGGAAGTGTGCGAAGGCCAGGAGCAGGACATGGCTTTCGAATCGCGGAGCGATGTGGAACTGGAGGAGTACATGGAGATGATCCGCCTCAAGACTTCGGTGCTGCTGGCCGCTGCCCTGGACATGGGCGGCTCGTCCGCTGGTGCGGACCCACATGTGCGCGCGGCGCTGTATGAGTTTGGCCTGCACGTCGGGCTGGCCTTCCAATTGCAGGACGATTACCTCGACGCCTTTGGCAATCCGGAGAACTTCGGCAAACAGGTCGGCGGCGACATTCTCGCCGATAAAAAGACCTTCCTGCTCATCCGCGCCATGGAAAAAGCCCAGGGTGCCGACCGGGAAGCCCTGCTGGAAGAGCTCGGTTCCAAGCGCGAAGGCAAGGTGAATCGGGTACTGGATCTCTACCGCCGCTTGGGTGTCGATGCAGAGCTGCGCGACGCCATGGCGGGGCAGGTTACCCTCGCCGAAGGCGCCCTCGCCCGCATGAAGGCCGCTACTCCCCAAGCCCTGCAGGGATCAGAGGCTGCCATGGCCCTGCTCCACGGCGTCGCCGCCATGGTCACCGCCCGCTTGAATTGACCTGAATTCTTTGGTGAAAACGGCCCAGAAAGGCGTGCGTGGGGGACCCATGCCGGGTTAACTTTGCGGGCAGGACCTGCACATTCATGGACCTCCATTCCCACCTGAGCAACGCCGAGCCGGCCGCCATTGAGGCCCTTTATCGGCAGTTCCTCGACGACCCCAATTCGGTCGACCCGACGTGGCGTCACTTCTTTCTTGGATTCGACTTCGCCCAACGTGTCTACGGCGAGGAAGCGCTGGAATCCGGTGCGACCGGAGGCAGCCCCTCGGCTGGAGATTCCCCTTCGGCGGGAGCAATGGCCTTGGGTCCCAAGGAATTCCGGGTCATCAACCTGGTCCACGCTTACCGCACGCGGGGCCATCTGTTCACCAAGACCAACCCGGTGCGCGCGCGCCGCGACTATAGCCCCGACCTGTCGATCGCCCATTTCGGGCTGGAAGCGTCGGACTTGGATACGGTATTCGAGGCCGGCAGCGAGGTCGGCATCGGGCCGGCTGCACTGCGGGACATCATCGCCCACCTCGAGGAGACCTACTGCCACAGCATCGGCATCGAGTACATGTACATCCGGGAGCCGGAGCGCTGGAAGTGGTTCAAGGACCACATTGAACTGGCCAATCGGCCCGTGCTCAGCGAGGCGGAGAAGAAGCAGATTTTCAAGAAGCTCAACCAGGCCACGGTCTTCGAGGAGTTTCTACAGAAGAAGTTCGTAGGTCAGAAACGCTTCAGCGTGGAAGGAGGAGAGAGCCTGCTGCCGGCCCTGGACGCCATCGTGGAGCGGGGCTCTGAATTGGGAGCCAAGGAGTTCATCATCGGGATGGCCCACCGCGGGCGTCTCAACACCCTCGCGCACATCCTGAATAAGCCCTACGCCGACATCTTCGAGGAGTTCGCAGGCAAGGCCTACGACCACGGCGACGAATTCGACGGCGACGTCAAATACCACATGGGGTACAGCACCGACATGGTGGCGGATACAGGCGTTCCAGTGCACATTACGCTGGCGCCGAACCCATCCCACCTGGAGGCCGTGGATCCGGTGGTGGAGGGCATTGCCCGGGCCCGGATCGACAATGAGCACAAGAGTGAGGATGCGGTCGTACCCATCCTGGTGCATGGCGATGCCGCCGTGGCAGGACAAGGTGTGGTGTACGAAGTGGTGCAGATGGCCCAACTCGATGGCTACCGTTCAGGAGGCACCATCCACCTGGTGGTCAACAACCAGGTGGGCTTTACCACCAACTACCTCGACGCCCGCTCGAGCATCTACTGCACGGATGTGGCCAAGGCTACGCACTGCCCGGTTTTCCACGTCAATGCCGACGACGCGGAAGCGGTGGTCACCGCCGTGAGGATCGCATTGGAGTATAGGCAGCGCTGGCACAGGGACGTCTTCATCGACTTGCTCGGCTACAGGAAATACGGCCACAACGAGGGCGACGAACCCAAGTTCACCCAGCCCAAGCTCTACAAGGCCATCCAGCAGCACCCCAACGCACGTGAGCTCTACCTCCAGCAATTGGAAGCAGAAGGTTTGATGGACCGCGCCGCTGCCGAGGCCATGCGTTCGGGATTGGAGGTCCAGCTTGACGCTGCAATGGAGGCGGCCAAGTCGACGGAGAAGATCCACGTCACCAATTTCCTGGAGAAGCTCTGGGGCGATTACCGAATGAAGAAGCCCGGCGATGACGCCATGGAGGTGTGGACCGGTTTTGATCGGGAGCGCCTGGGGCAGTTGGCCGATGCGCTGTGCAGCCTGCCGGAGGACAAGAAGTACTTCCGCAAGGTGATGAAGCTGTTCAAGGACCGCCGGACCATGGTCGAAGAGGACCGCCTGGATTGGGGTCTGGGCGAATTGCTTGCTTACGGCACCCTGCTGGTCGATGGACACCCGGTCCGGGTCAGTGGGCAGGATGTGGAGCGCGGCACCTTCAGCCACCGCCACGCCGTGGTCAAGACCGAAGACACCGAGGAAGAGCGCATCCCGCTCAACCACCTCGAGGAAGGCCAGGCGGAACTCTCCATCTACAACTCCCACCTCAGTGAGTATGGGGTCATGGGCTTTGATTTCGGCTATGCGTACGGTACGCCCGAGGGGCTGACGATCTGGGAGGCGCAGTTCGGTGACTTCAACAACGGTGCGCAGATCATCATCGATCAGTTCATCACCTCAGGTGAGGACAAATGGAATGCGCCCAACGGCCTCACCCTGTTTTTGCCGCACGGCTACGAGGGGATGGGCAGCGAGCACTCGAGTGGCCGCATGGAGCGCTACTTGCAGCTTTGCGCCCAGGACAACATCCAGGTGGCCAATCCAACCACCCCGGCCAACCATTTCCACCTGTTGCGCCGCCAGGTGCTGCGGCCTTTCCGCAAACCACTGGTGGTGTTCACCCCGAAGAAGCTGTTGCGTTATCCCGATGCGGTCAGCACGATGGCGGACCTTGCCGATGGGCGCTTCCGGCCCGTCATCGACGACCCCCAGCGCGGCGGCAGTTCGGCCGGCAGTGTGAAGCACGTGGTGCTGTGCTCCGGCAAATTCTATTACGACCTTCTGGAAGAACGCAAGAAGCGGGTTCAGGCGGGACAGATGGATTCGATCGCCTTGGTGCGGCTGGAGCAATTGTACCCCTTCCCGACCGCGGAACTGGGCGCCATCCTCGACCGCTATGAAGAAGCGACCCTGTGCTGGGCGCAGGAAGAACCTGCCAATATGGGAGCCCTCGCTCACTTGCATCGCTTCGGACCGGGGGTGACCCGATTCTTCTCTCGGGCAGAATCCGCGAGCCCAGCAGCCGGCAGCCCTGTGGTCCATGCAGAACGCCACCAAGCCGTTATTGATTCCGTTTTTCAATTGGGTTGACGACCTTGAGCCCCATTCGATTCACCTCACGCCCCTCCATCCATGCCCATCCTTGAAATGAAGGTCCCCAGTCCCGGGGAGTCCATCTCAGAAGTGGAAATCGCCACCTGGCTGGTTTCCGACGGCGACTACGTTTTCAAGGACCAGGCCATCGCCGAAGTGGACAGCGACAAGGCGACCCTCGAGTTGCCTGCTGAGGCAGCGGGTACCATCACGTTGAAGGCCGAGGAGGGGGATGCCGTGGCCGTGGGTGCTGTGGTGTGTCTGATCGACACCGACGCAGAGGCCCCAGCGGACGCCGCACCACCGGCTGCAGCTCCGGCGCCTGCCCCTGCAGCAGCCCCCCAACCTGCCCCTGCGCCTGCTCCTGCGGCGCCCAAGGCAGCGCCTGCGCCTGCCGAGGCAGGTCACGCCGCGGGCCACCCTTCACCCGCAGCGCGCAAGCTCATGGACGAGGCCGGCCTGAAGGCGGGCCAAGTGTCCGGAACGGGACCCGGTGGACGGGTGCTCAAGCAGGACGTCCTCGCCGCATTGGCAGCAGGCGTTCCGCAGCCCAACCTGCCCGGCGCCGGTTGGTCCGGCAGCCGCGATACGCGCCGCGAAAAGATGAGCATGCTCCGCCGCAAGGTGGCGGAACGCCTCGTGGGTGTTAAGAATGAGACGGCCATGCTGACCACCTTCAACGAGGTGGACATGAAGCCCATCATGGACCTCCGCAAGAAGTACAAGGACAAGTTCAAGGAGACCCACGGGGTCGGCCTCGGCTTCATGGGCTTCTTCACCAAGGCCGTGACCTCTGCCCTGGAGCTCTACCCAGCGGTCAACGCCATGATCGATGGCAAGGAAATGGTCATGCACGACTACGCGGACATCGGCATCGCCGTGAGCTCACCCAAGGGGCTCATGGTACCCGTGGTGCGCAATGCTGAGAGCATGTCCCTCGATCAGATCGAAGCGGAGATCAAGCGGCTTGCCATCCGCGCCCGCGATGGCGAGATCACTGTGGACGAGATGACCGGAGGCACCTTCACCATCACCAACGGTGGTGTCTTCGGCTCCATGCTGTCGACCCCCATCATCAACCCACCGCAGAGTGCCATCCTCGGCATGCACAACATTGTGGAGCGGCCGGTGGCCATCAACGGCCAGGTGGAAATCCGCCCGATCATGTACGTGGCCCTGAGCTACGACCACCGCATCATCGATGGCAAGGAGAGCGTGAGTTTCCTGGTGGCTGTCAAGGAGATGTTGGAGAACCCGGAGCGCATGCTCTTTGGCTCAAAGGATCCGATGGAGGTGCTGCTGGGTCTTTGACGCGGTCCATGAACTAAGCCCTCAGCGCAGCACGCTGAAGCGCTCTGCGTCGAGCCGGAGCAGGATCGCGATCATCAGGGAGAAGGCCATGAAGCTGGATCCGCCGTAGCTCATGAAGGGGAGGGGGATTCCGATGACGGGGGCCAGCCCCAGCACCATGCCCACATTGATGAGCATGTGCATGAAGAGGATGCCGCCGACGCCATAGGCGTACACGCGCGTGAAGGCGCTTCGTTGTCGTTCCGCCAGAAACAGGATGCGCAGGATGAAGCCCGCGAAGAGGATGAGAAAGGTGACCGACCCGAGCAGTCCCCATTCTTCCGACCAGGTGCAGAAGATGAAGTCCGTTTCCTGCTCGGGAACAAAGCCATAACCTGTCATGGGCCCCTGCCGCCAGCCCATGCCGGTCCAGCCACCGGAGCCGATGGCCGTCTTGGCATGGCGGATGTTGTAGTCGGCATCGGGGTTGTCCACTTCCAATCCGAAGAGTACCTGGATGCGCTCCCTTTGGTGGGGCCGAAGCACCTCTTCCAGCGCCAGGTGCATGGCCACCGAGAACATCAGGGCGGCGATGGCGGAGACGATGGCGCGGGTGGTCACCCGGCTGCGGTACCTGGGCAAGGTGGCATTGCGAACGAGGGCAATGGTGCCGGCTCCCATTGCCACGAAAAGCAACCAGAATCGATAGATGCCATTGGCCTCGCCCACCAGCGGATAGGTCAGGTTTCCAGCACCCGAAAGGATGGTCAGAACGGCCATGACGACGGCCGCAAAACCCACAATCAGAACGGCCCCGCTGAGCCCTTCGCGGTACATGGCAAAGACGAAGCCAAGGAACACCAGCACGGTTCCTGCATCCGGCTGAAGCAGGATGAGACCGGCGGGAACCCCTACGATGAATGCAGCCCTCAACTGTTGTCCCAGGTTCTTCAGCCCCCCCTCTTTGGAGCAGAACCAGGCCAGCGCCATGGTGGCACCCAATTTGGCAAACTCCGAAGGCTGGATGCCGAAACCGCCGAACCCGAACCAGGATCGGGCGCCGCCCACCTTTCGTCCGATGACCAGGACCAGCGCGCAAAGGAGCAGGGTAATGCCGTATGTCAGCCACGCCGTTCGAATGAAGAATGTGCCCTCCACCTGGAGCACCAGGAAGCCCAGAAGCAGACTGACCACGAGCCATAGGCCCTGCTTGCCATGAAGGGTGCCCAGCGCCCACTCCACATCACCGTCGGGCCCGGTCGCCGCGGAAATGAGATTGAACCAACCGATGCTGGCGAGCAACAGGAAAAGCAGAATGGTCAGACCATCAATGTTGCGCTGTATGTCCGAATTCCGCGTCATTCGGTTGCCGGGGATTGCGTGCCTTCTGCCGGGGTCGTGGCAGCGGGTGAGGCAGCGGTAACGGGTTCGGATTCAGGTTCGGGGTAGGGATCGGTCAAATCGGCTTCCAGAATGCGTTGAAGCCGCCGGTCATTTGAAACCTCACCGGTGAGATGCTGCTCGATCAGCAAGGCCGCGATGGGTGCGGCCCACTGACCGCCGAATCCCGCATTCTCGACATACACACTCAAGGCAATCTGCGGATTGTCTTGGGGTGCGAAAGCAATGAAAACCGAGTGGTCTTTGCGTGGCTCATCCTGAACCGTACCGGTTTTCCCGCAGACGGCAATGCCCTCGATCCGGGCCCTGCGTGCGGTTCCCGAAGGGTCCTCCACCACTTGTCGCATGGCCCGGATGATGGGTTCGAAGTGGACGGAATCGACCCCTGTATCCATTCGCACCCCCAATCCCGGTGGTTTGCCTTCACCGCCTACATCGCGAATGAAGTGGGGCTGTCGGTACCAGCCTCTGTTGGCCAGGGTAGCAGCGAGATTGGCCATCTGCAAGGGGGTGGTCAGCAGCTCGCCTTCGCCGATGGCGATGGAATAGATCGTCCCAAAATCCCAACTTCTGGTGCCGTAGATGCGGTCATAGTATTGACTGTCCGGGATGTTTCCAGTGGAGGTTCCAGGCAGGCGTCCTCCAAGATTGCTTCCAAATCCAAACGCTGAGACACGCTGCTTCCAAGCGTCGAGACCGTTGGCTGCACGCTCGAATCGACCTTCACCCTCACCTGCGTTGACCACCTTCTGCATGGTCTTGTAGAAATAAGGGTTGCAACTGTGGATGACAGCTTGACGGAGATCATCCCAACGATGGGGCCCATGGCAACCAATGATGCTCCGGTCGCAGTAGAACCGCGATGAGGGAACGATGTGGGACTCGTCGAGTGCAATCAGACCCTGCACCATTTTCCAGATGGAGCCCGGTCTGTAGGTTGCCTTGATGGCGCGGTTGAACAGGGGTTTGTCGCCATCGGCAGAGAGTTCCCGGTAGTAAGCACCCCGTTGGGGACCGACCAGAATGTCGGGATTGAATCCAGGAGCGGACACCATCGCCAAAACCTCACCACTTCGGGGCTCGATGGCCACTATGCTGCCCTTCTTGTTCTGCATCAGCTGCTCCGCAAAGGCCTGCAGCTCCAGGTCCAGCGTGAGCCGCAGGTCCAATCCGGCCTCTGCTGGGCGATCATCGGTCAGCAGCGTTGCCGTGTCCCGCACCCTGTTTCGGGCGTCCACCATGACCGATTCACGGCCTTTCACCCCGCGCAATTCCAACTCGTACACCTGCTCGAGGCCACTCTTTCCAATGTTGTCGCCAAGCCTGTAGAATGGATCGGTTTCCAAGTCTTCGGCATTGGCTTCGGCATATTCTCCGATGAGGTGTCCCGCCACGCCATGTATGTGGTTCCGCACGGGGCGCGTCCGAAACGAGAATCCGGGGTGTTGGTGCATGGAAGCGGCCATGCGCGCATGCTCTTCCACATCCACCCCGCGACGGACTGTAGAGGTCTTGTAACGGCTGTAACGCTTGGCCTTATCGAGTGCTTTCTCAAGTTCCTCAGCCGTCATGCCCATCCAAGCTGCGGTTGCGACCATGGACGTGCTGTCGAGTTCAGGCAGCTCCCGGGGCAGGACCATGAGGTCGTGTGCTGCCCGGGAACCCACAAGCAGGGTTCCGTGGCGGTCAAAGATCAGTCCCCGACTCGGAGGAATGCTCTGTCGATCGCTTGTCAGCGTGAGCGCTTTCTCTTTCCATTCGGTTTGTATCACCTGAAGAGAGACCAGACGCAGGATGAAAGCGAGGGTGAAAAACATCACCAGCAGGGCGACCGTCCTGAACCTCACGTCCATCAGGATGTCGCTTTGCGTCGATCAGGTGAATACACCATCAGGTGAGTCATAAGGCAGCACAGGGTGGTGAAGGCAGCGCTGGTGAGGGCAGGAAACAGCGCTGCAGGGAACAAATGCCAGTACCATTCCGTCACGACCATGAGGGCGAGATGATAGATCAGGGCACACAGCAGGGTAAAGCCCAGCAGCCAGCTCGACCCCATGTCCTTGAGCGTGGGGCGGTCGTTTACCTCATATCCCTCTCGAGGGGCCATGAGCCGATGCAGGGAGGGCAGCAGGCCACCCAAAACTGTACCGGCGACCATGTGCTGGCCATAGGTTCCCATGGCAAGGTCCAAACCGAGCCCCATGCCGAAACCGGCAATCAACTTGATGAAGGGACCCGCCTGTGGAGGAATGAGCAGGAGTGCCCAGAGTGCCCACTGAGGTTGGGTCCACTGCCCGAGGGGAGAGACATCCCTGAGAATCAGGGCTTGAAGAAAGACCATCAACACCAGTCTTGGCAAAGTCATGGTGCGGGGGGTTGGGCCATTTCAATCCGTTCCGAGTCGGGCAGGGCCTGAATGAATTCAAGGTGCCGGACCGAGAGGAAATCCACGGCGGGCCGAACGCTGACCGATATGAAATCAGCACCTGAGGTTCTGCGGGAATCGAGGACCGTGCCCATCAACACATCCGCCGGAAGCCGCAGGTCATAACCCGAAGTGAAGATGGAATCTCCTGGATTTGCCTCGACGTATCGGGGGACATCGACCAGCTCCATCCTGTCCACGGACATCCCATTCCAGCCTATGGACACCACGGGACCTCCGCGCCGAATTCGGCAACTCCAGTATGTGGCCGCATGGACCAGTGGCAAGATGCGACAATGCGCCTCTCCAACTTCTTCTACGGTCCCAAAGGCCATTCCACCCGACAATACTCCCATGCCGACCTCAATTCCGCCGTCCCCACCCGGAGCCGCCAGACACTGCGTATGTGGGTGACCGTCTGGCCCTTTGATCAGCATGCCCCGCCGAACATCCCATCCCCGTAGGCTATCAGGCTGCCATTCAGCATTCATCTCCATGGAGAGGAGTTGCGCGCGCAAGGCGGCATTTTCCTCGGCAAGGGCGATGTTCTCCTCGGCCAGGTGGAGGTAGCTGCGCCATTGAAGTCGCTGTTGTTCGACAGAGGCGTTGAGCCCTCCGGTGCGGATGAACCAGCTGGAGCGAACGGCTCCATTGTGCCGCATGAGGACCGAAAGGGACACCGCCATCAGGGCGATGAAGGCGAGGGCAAACGCGTTTCGTTGGAGGAGCAGCCAGAGGTTCCGCATGGGCAGGCCGGCCTCACTCGCGCATCAGGAAGGCGAAATTCTCGACGTTCTTCAGGGCAATGGCCGTTCCGCGTGCCACAGCCCGCAGTGGCTCTTCGGCCACGTGGACCGGTAGGCGGGTTTTGGAGCTGATTCGCTTGTCCAACCCACGGAGCAGGGCACCGCCACCGGCGAGGTAGATTCCCGTCTTGTAGATGTCTGCCGACAATTCAGGCGGGGTGTTTTCGAGACAGCTCAGGATGGCCTCCTCGATTTTGCTGATCGACTTGTCCAGGGCCATGGCAATCTCCGCATAGCTCACCAGGATTTCCTTGGGAATACCGGTCATCAAGTCCCGTCCACGGACGGCATAGTCTTCCGGGGGCTCGTCGAGTTCGGTCAAAGCACTGCCCACTTCGATCTTGATCTGCTCGGCCGTGCGCTCACCGACCAGGATGTTGTGTTGGCGGCGCATGTACTCTTCGATGTCCTGCGTGAATTCGTCTCCCGCGACGCGGATGTTCTTGTCGGTAACGATTCCACCCAGCGCGATGACGGCGATTTCGGATGTTCCGCCTCCGATGTCGATGATCATGTTGCCCATGGGCTCTTCGACATCGATGCCGATACCGATGGCGGCCGCCATGGGCTCGTGGATGAGAAAAACTTCCTTCGCACCGGCGTGTTCCGCACTGTCCTTGACGGCTCTTTTCTCCACTTCGGTGATGCCCGAAGGGATGCAAATGACCATCCTCAGGGTCGGGTTGAAAAGGCTTCTCCGGCGTTGGATCATCCGGATCATGCCCTTGATCATGTCCTCCGCACTTTGGAAATCGGCGATCACCCCGTCTTTCAGAGGCCGCACGGTTTTGATGTTTTCGTGCGTCTTTCCGTGCATCTGTTGGGCTTGCCGCCCAATGGCCACCGTTTTGTTGGATGCGCGATCCTTTGCTACGATGGACGGTTCATCCACCACTACCTGGTCTTCGTAGTAGATGACCGTGTTGGCAGTGCCGAGATCGATGGCGATCTCTTGCATGAAAAAGTTGAACAGGCCCATTGCTATCAAATTTGAGGGTTTAACGGCATCAGAAAAGGGCGTGTTGCAGAAGAATCAACACGTTGGATGGTGGATAAGCCAAAAAAACCGCTCGCCCCGTCAAATCAGTGACGGAAATGACGGACTCCGGTCATGACCATCGCCATCCCGTGTGCGTCACAAAAGGCCACACTTTCCGCATCCTTGATGGAACCACCGGGTTGCACAACAGCGGAGATTCCGGCATTGTGTGCAATCTCTACGCAGTCGGGGAAGGGGAAGAAAGCATCGCTCGCCATGACCGCTCCACGCAAGTCAAAGCCCATGCGTACCGCCTTGTCTATGGCTTGGTTCAATGCATCTACGCGGGAGGTTTGCCCAGTTCCACTGGCCAGCAGCTGACCACCCTTTGCCAGCACAATGGTATTCGATCGGGTGTGCTTGGCGAGTTTCAGTGCAAATTCCAGGTCATCGATCTGTTCCGAGGTGGGCGACACCTCCGTCGCACAAGCGAAATCCGCAGCTCCTTCTACTTGGGCATCGGGCTGCTGCACAAGGTATCCCCCCAAGGCGCTTCGAACGATGCGATCGGGAGCCGGCCAGCGGTGCTGCTCCAGCAGTATGCGGTTCTTTTTGCCGCTCAACAGGGCGAGCGCTTCAGGGGCGAATGCAGGAGCGATGACCACTTCGCAGAACAGGTTGTGCAGGGCTTCTGCTGTCTCCAGGTCCATGGGCCGGTTGGAGATGACGATTCCGCCAAAGGCAGAGATCGGATCTCCCGCCAGGGCATCCGCGTAGGCGGCGGCCAGCGCAGGGCGTGTGGCCAAACCACAGGCGTTGTTGTGCTTCAGTATGGCCACAGTGGGCGCGTCCTCCACGAATTCCGACATCAATTGAACCGCGGCATCGACGTCCAAAAGGTTGTTGTAACTGAGGGCTTTGCCATTGTGCTGGGTGAAGAGGCCTTCAAGGTCTCCATGAAACGCGCCGGTCTGGTGCGGGTTCTCACCGTATCTGAGGGGAGTACTGGCGGCTTCAAGCACGGCGAGCACACCCCCGTCACCGCCCTCTCGCACCCACTTTCCAATGGCGGCATCGTAGGCAGAGGACACGCCAAAGGCAGCCCCTGCCATGCGGCGGCGGAAGTCCAGGTCCGTGGTCATGCTGTCGCCCAAGGCATTCACCAGGTCGGCATATTGACCGCGTGAAGGGATGCATACCACATCGCGGAAGTTCTTGGCGGCCGCGCGGATGAGCGCGATGCCACCGATGTCGATTTTTTCGATGATTTCATCTTCTTCCGCTCCGGATGCAAGGGTCTCCTCGAAAGGATACAGGTCCACAATGACGAGGTCAATGGGGCCGATGCCATGGTCCGCTACGTCCACATCGTCCGGCTCAAAGTCTCGCCGGGCGAGGATACCCCCAAAGACCATGGGGTGCAGTGTCTTGACCCTGCCGCCGAGCATTTCAGCGGTGTGGGTGACGGATTCCACGGGAGTGACCGGTGCCCCCAATGCTTCGATGGCACGCTGGGTACCACCGGTGGAAAGAATCTCCACCCCATGGGCATGAAGGCGGTCGACGATGGGGGCGAGGCCTTCTTTGTGAAAGACAGAAACAAGGGCTCGGCGGATGGGGCGTTCCATGGCTGGGTGGGATCGGGGAAGCGGCGAAATTAGCCTACGTCAAGGTCCTGCTCAAACTGCGGGACCCGTAGTTTTGGCACACATGACCCGCAGGTTATTTGCAGAGAGTTTCATCCAGGCTTGGCAGGCATTGGTGACCAACAAGCTCCGGACCCTTCTGTCCTTGCTGGGGGTCATGATCGGCATCTTCATGATCACAGCGGTCTTCGCTGTATCTGATTCCTTGGAAGAGAACCTGAAGGGCATCTTCAGCTCGGTACGCAGCGATGTGCTGTTCGTCGAGAAAATGCCTTGGACGTTTTCTTCGGAATACCCCTGGTGGAAGTATGCGGTCAGAGAGGATCCGACCTTGCAGGATGCGGAACTGCTCAGGGAGCGGCTTCCTTCCGCGCGAACGGTGGCGTTCCAAACAGGGAACATGGCCAACCTCGAAAGGGGAAGCAGCAGTTTTCAAGGGGCACGGCTGGGGGCTGTCACCTTGGATTACCTGGACGCCATCGAACTGGACATCGAGGATGGACGTTTTTTCTCGCCGCGCGAGATGCAGACGGCCTCTCCCGTTGCACTGATTGGTCGGGAGATTGTGAACCGGTTGTTTCCCGGGGAGGATGCCATTGGGAAGTCCTGCACTTTGGAGGGGCGCAAATTGCGCATCATCGGTGTTTTGGCGCAGGAGGGGACATCCATAGTGGGAGAGGGATCGGATGATCTGGTGATCATTCCTGTGACGTTCGGGCAGCAACTTTTGAATTTCAAGGCACTGAAGGCGAGCATCCTGATCCGCGCAAAGGAGGGGGTGGACCTGGAGACGTTGCGGGGTGAAGTCATTGCCGCCTATCGTCCATTGCGCAGGTTGCATCCGCGGGATGAGAACGACTTCGCGGTCAATGAAGTAGAAATGCTGACCGCCTTCATTGACGTGCTGTTCGGTCGCGTGGAATACGGCGTTTGGTTCATCGGGGCGTTCGCCATACTCATCGGCTGCTTTTCGGTGGCCAACATCATGTTCGTTTCCGTCAAGGAGCGAACCCCCCTCATTGGGGTCCAGAAGGCCCTCGGTGCCAAGCGGAGTTTTGTGTTGGCCCAGTTTCTCACGGAAGCTGTGGCACTCTGCCTCATCGGTGCGATTCTGGCTTTGCTGGCAGTAGGCTTGCTTGTGCTGACGGTAAATGCTTTTTCCGAGGGTTTCTCGCTCGTTTTCGGAATGGAGCGGTTTTTACTTGGCCTGGGCATTGCGGTGGTCAGCGGCATCATTGCTGGATTGGCGCCGGCCTTGCAAGCGGCCCGCATGGATCCAGTGGAAGCCATGCGGGCCGCTTGAGGATCAAAAGGCGAGACTCAATCCAATGGACCCGTCTGTTCGTTGGGGTTCGATGACCTGACCGGGGGTGCCTTCATCAAACAGGTCGAGTGGAGACCCGAACCTGCTCCCATACCGCAGCATCAGAAAGGCGGATGTGCCCATCCGCAGTCGGACCCCCGCTCCCCAACCGTAGAAAAGGCCGGAATCAAATCCCGAGATGCTGTGGTTCGTCCGGTTGCCTTGGGCATCAAACGTTCGCTCGTCCATGACCGAGGCAGCGATTCCGAGTTCTCCTTCTACAAATGGCTGAAAGCCGCCCCTGAAAGGGTCAAAGCGCAGCACCCCGCTCAATTCGGGGAGGAATTCCCGGTATTGGGTGGACGCACCATCTGCAACGGCTTCCGATTCGGTCGTACTTCCGAGTCCGGTCATTCCGGCGCGAATGCCTCTCTTGAGCGGACCGCGTTGCCGCTTGAAGAAGGCAATGGTCCCGAGAGGCCGTGCCGTCATCTCGCCGAATTTGTTGCTGATGCCGGTCGGGCCGATGGTGAATTCAAGGGCACCCTGCCGAAAAGCCCGACCCTGGTTACAACAGTTCTCGATGCTTCGTTGCCCGTAGGATTGGGGAAGGGCAAGGAGAAGGGAACAGTTCAGGACGAGCGTTCGCAAAGAGAACTTCGCCATGTCGGAAAGGGAGCAATGGGGCATGGTGAATGTGGTTTGATGAGTGACCAAACACATAACGTGCCAGAATACAGGGATGCAGCCCTTTTCTTTGTGTTATGCGCGTAGCAATCACAGGAACAACGGGTCAACTGGGAGGCAGATTGTGCGTTTTGGGTGCTGCCGAATCGGCCCGGGGAATGACGCTGCTCGATTGCGGTCGAAAGACCATGGACCTCTTGGTGCCCGGTTCCATTCCGACTGCTTTGGATTCTCTGAAACCCGATGTGGTGGTGAGTTGCGCCGCTTACACGGCCGTGGACGCTGCAGAGGACGATCGGGACACCGCTTTCCGGGTCAACGGTGAGGCGCCCGGTCATCTCGGAAGGGCCTGTGCGGAGCGGGGCATCCAGGTGGTGCACATCAGCACGGACTATGTTTTCGATGGCCGCGGCAAAACCCCTTATCTCCCCGAAGACCCAACCGGGCCTACCGGCGTCTATGGGGCCAGCAAGTTGGCAGGAGAAAGGGCCTTGCTGGAGGCACTGCCAGGGGCTTCCATCATACGGGTAGGTTGGTTGTACGATCGCGAGGGGCGAAACTTCCTCAACACCATGCTGAGGTTGGGTGGAGAGCGAGAAGTCTTGACGGTGGTGGACGATCAATGGGGGTGTCCCACCCATGCAGGAGACTTTGCCGAGGACTTGTTGCACTGGGTCCGGCTGGGGGTCGAGGATGCAGAGGCCATCAGGGGCGTCCATCACTACGGCCACGAAGGGATGACCCATTGGCATGGATTCGCTTCTGCCATTTTGAAGCGTGTACACCCCAATGTCCGTGTGGATGCGGTGACATCGGATGCCTTTCCGACACGCGCTACCCGGCCTTCGTTCAGCAAATTGGATGAAAGCGCATTCTTTCACAAGCTGGGTCGCCCTCCGATTTCTTGGAAGACCGCGCTAAATCGGTGTTTGGATGCGAAATTTGATTCACCCGAAAATTCCCAAAGACGCTTGCCATGAACATTGACGCCATTCGATCCAAGGCAGAGGTTTGGACCCGGGAGCCACATGACGCCGAGACCCGTCAAGCGGTACAGGCCATGCTTGACAATACCGACCCCACCCAATTGATGGAGGCTTTTCATCAGGATCTGGAATTCGGAACGGGTGGCATGCGGGGCATCATGGGACCCGGAACCAACCGAATGAATGCGGCAGTTGTCGCCATGGCCACGCAGGGGCTGGCAGACTATCTGGCTGCAGAGTGCAGTGGAGACATTGCCGTGGCCATTGCCCATGACAGCCGACATCGCAGCGATGAATTCACCCGCGTGGCCGCGGAGGTACTTGCCGGGAATGGAATGAAGGCCCATGTATTCGATGGACTTCGCCCCACCCCCGAGTTGAGCTTTGCCATTCGACAGCTCGGCTGTCAGGCGGGCATCGTAATTACCGCGAGCCACAACCCGAAGGAATACAATGGCTACAAAGTCTATTGGGGAGACGGAGGACAAATTGTGCCTCCGCATGACAAGGGCATCATATCCCGCGTGCGCGCCGTGGAGGGCCTTGGAGCTGTAAAACGTGCGGGCGCCACGGACCCCTTGATCCAGACCATGGGTACGGAAATCGACCGGGACTATTACGCGGCCATCGCAGGACATAGGTTGGACAAGGGCCTTTGCGAGGAGGGGTCAGATCTGGGCATCGTCTACTCCCCGCTTCACGGAACGGGTGCGGTAAGTATGGCCCCCGCGCTCAGCGCTTGCGGCTTCCGAAATGTGGAGGTTTTGGAGGCACAGGCTACCCCGGACGGGGCCTTTCCGACAGTGGATTCTCCCAATCCCGAGGAAGCAAGTGCCCTCCGCATGGCTTTGGATCGCGCGGAGGAGAGCGGAGCAGACTTGGTACTCGCGACAGATCCCGACTCCGACCGCGTGGGAGCAGCGGTCAGGGATGCATCCGGTCAATTCCGCCTGTTGAATGGCAATGAGATGGCGTCTTTGCTCGTCCACTATGTCTTGCGCACCAAAGCCGATCGCGGTGAATTGAAAGAGGGTGATTTCGTGGCACGCACCATCGTAACAACCCGGCTGATTTCGGAAATCGCCGAGGCCTTTGACATTCCGGTTGCAGAAACCCTGACCGGATTCAAGTGGATTGCGGCAGAGATCCTTGCCCGTGAAGGCCAGGGGCACTTTCTGGTAGGGGGCGAAGAGAGTTACGGTTACCTCATTGGCGATGAGGTGCGCGACAAGGATGCCATTGCAGCTGCAGCCATGATCGCTGAGATGGCCCACGTCGAATGGAGAAGGGGCAGAACGCTTTTGGACCGGCTCCGCGACCTTCATCGACACTACGGGATGTACAGAGAAGCCCTCGTTTCATTGAAGCGCGGAGGCATTCAGGGCGCAGAGGAAATTCGCGCCATGATGACCGGATTCCGGACCACGCCGCCTGCGACTTTAGGTGGAGAGACTGTGGTGGAAGTGAGGGACCACCTCGAAGGGTGGAATGGAATGCCCGCCTCGAATGTGGTCCAATTCCTGACCGAGCAAGGGGCATTGGTAACCGCTCGGCCCTCAGGAACGGAACCCAAGATCAAATTCTACTTTTCCGTTCGCGGGGAATGGTTGGAAGGCACATCCTACGACGACGCATGGCAAGTGCTGGGCGACCTCATCGCGGCCATGGGCAGGGACTTGGGGGTAGAAATCGCGAACTGAGGACCCATCCCTGGGGATTCCGAGGGGCATTCAAAACTCGGGAATCCAAGGATCAATCAAAGGAAGCAAGGTCCTTGCAGTGGTGTCAAGCCAGGGCCAAATGTGGCTGTCAGCCACCCATTCATCTGGAAGCCACTGGGTACCCATTGCGCCCTGTACCACCAACAAGACAATGGACCAGAAAAGCCAGGCACGGCCGGTGGAGAACACCATGCCCCCCACTCGATCCAATGGTTTGAGTGCAGTGACGTCTACGATTTTCTCGAGGAGCCGGCCCAGCAAGTGAACGGCCACGGCCACCACAAGGAAGGTGAGTGCAAAGGAGACCAATCCCATGTATGCCTTGCCGATGGCATAGTGGGCATCGAGCCATTCTGCGGCGATGTCAGATCCAAACAACGCGGCATAGGCCCCCAGGAACAATGCCACCAATCCCGTGACCTCCAAGATCAGGCCACGCCGGAATCCCCGAATCGTTCCCCACAACAAGGGAAGGGCAAGGAGGATATCGAGGGGACTTATGTCTTCGGGCATGTTGAGCTGCAATCTACGTTTGTAACATGATTGAAGCCGGCAGGGTTAGACAGGCCACAGAAGCGGACATCCCCCGCACCCATGCGCTCATCTGCGAGCTGGCAGAATACGAGCGGGCCCTGGATGAAGTCAACATCGGAGAAGACACGCTGCGCGCGGATGGCTTTGGGCCGGACCCCGCCTACGGTCTCTTGGTCGTGGAGCCTCACGATCGGGATGAGGTCGTGGGCATTGCCTTGCACTACGAGAAGTACAGCACCTGGAACGGGCGGTGCTTGTTTCTCGAGGACCTTGTCATCACCGCAAACGAACGGGGAAAGGGATACGGTAGGCAGCTCTTCGCCGCTGTGGCCGCAGAGGCGGTGCGACGCGGCTGTGCATACATGCAGTGGCAGGTCCTGGATTGGAACACCCCGGCCATTGATTTCTACAAGTCGCTCGACGCGGAAGTGAGCAGCGAATGGCTCAACGGTCGACTGGAAGGTCCTGCCCTGAAAGCCCTGGCGGAAGGCGCATGAGTTGGGAAGTCCACAAGTTCGGGGGGGCTTCGGTGAAGGATGCCGAGGGAGTGCGCAACGTGGGCCGCATTCTGCGTTCCGTCTGTCAAGCCGATGGATGCGCGGCGGTGGTGGTCAGCGCCATGGGCAAGACGACCAACGCTTTGGAGAAAGTTTGGAGTGCCCTTCCCCAAGCGACGGGTGTGGAGGATGTTGTGGGGGATGTCTGGCGATTCCACAGGGAGATCATCCAAGAACTGGGGCTTTCAGCATCATTATTGGACGAGGATGGTGCCGCATTTCGGAAAACAGCGCAGCGCTTGAGCGGCTGTGCGATGGATGACGCGGGTTATGACGCGCTGGTCGGATTCGGAGAGCGGTTTTCCACCCGCATCGTGCACGCTCACCTCGAATCCTTGGGATTGAACGCCCGCTGGCACTCCGGATGGCAGCTGTTCATGACGGATGACACCCACCGCTCTGCTGGGGTGGATGTCGTGGAAACCGGTCAGCGCCTGCGGTCCGCCGCATCTTCGCTGGCCCCTGGCGGTCTCCTATTGACGCAAGGCTTCGTGGGAGGAACGGAAAACGGTGTGCCCACCACCTTGGGCAGGGAAGGCTCGGATTTCAGCGGGGCATTGATGGCAGAAGCACTGGGCGCCGAGAGATTGGTGGTTTGGAAAGATGTACCGGGTGTCATGACAGGCGATCCGAGGCGATGGCCCCTTGCCCGGCCGCTCAAGGCACTGGACTACGACACGGCGGAGCGGATGAGTCAGGCAGGTGCCGGCATCCTGCATCCCGCCACCATGGCGCCCCTTCGCAGAGCTGACATCCCCCTTGAGGTTCGAAGTTTTCTGGATCCTGATGCCGTGGGAACGGCGATCAGTGGCTCACAACCACCGTCGGATTTGCCCGGACTGTGGGCGTTTTCACAGGATGACCGAGGAGAGGTCGTCCGATGCTTGACCCTGGACGAAGCGGAAATGAGGAAGGAGTGGAATGCGGCATTTCCCGGTATGGCGATGGAAGCCCTCGAGAAAGACGCGGTCATTTCCCGCTGCTATCGGTTCCGTCCGCAGGATTCCGTCCGCTGAAGGGGGCAAAAAAAAGCCGGCCCATGATGGACCGGCTTCTCCTGCGAAGTGCAGGGAATGCTAGTATTCGTCTTCGTTGAAGAAGAAATCCTCCTTGGATGGGTAATCCGGCCAGATGTCTTCGATGGTGTCGAAGGTCTCCTGATCGTCTTCGATCTGCTGGAGGTTTTCGACGACTTCCAACGGAGCACCGGTGCGCATGGCAAAGTCAATCAGCTCGTCCTTTGTGGCGGGCCAGGGGGCATCTTCGAGATACGAAGCGAGTTCAAGTGTCCAATACATGTTGAATCACATTTGGGCGCGGCAAAAGTATACAGAGCGCAATACTGTGCAAGCACTACGAGCAACAGATGCAAAATGTTCGCATCAAACTCGATTTCCTCCCTCTCGGGGCCACTTCTCTTCCAGGACTCCTTCCGTATTGGCTGCCCATCTGCCCAAGGTGAAAAAGGCATCGCTCAGCCTGTTCAGATATTTCAAGGCGACCTCACTTTGTGAAACCAGCCTGTCAAGTGCGACCGCCCGGCGTTCCGCCCTCCGACAAACGGTGCGTGCGAAGTGGCAGGCCGAAATCGCGGGGGAACCACCGGGCAGGACGAAATGACGCAGGGGTGGAAGGTCCGATTCCAGCGCATCGATCCAGCCCTCCAATTTTGCCACAGCCGGGGCTTCGACACGGGGTTGACCCTCGCGCGGACCATTGGGGTCGGCGAACATTCCACCAATGCGGAATAGGTGGTCCTGCACGTCCAGCAAAGCCTCGCGTTGTGGCTGCAGCACAATGTGGTCCAGAAGGCTGCCTACAACGGCATTCAATTCATCGAGGGTTCCGTAGGCCTCGATCCGGGCGTCGTCCTTGTTGACGCGGGTGCCATCAAAAAGGGAGGTTTCACCACCGTCTCCGGTGCGGGTATAGATGCGCATGTGGCAAAGGTGGGCCGGATCGTCCAACCGATGTCAAAGAGGGGCAGGGGAAGGAAGCCGCGGGCTACCTTCGTCGCGTGGACAGCGAAAAGCAGAAACGATACGACCGGGCATACCTGCGGATGGCGCGGGAATGGGCGGCCCTTTCGCATTGTACCCGCAAGCAGGTAGGCGCTTTGATCGTCCGTGACGGCATGATTGTTTCGGATGGCTACAATGGCACGCCCAGTGGTTTTCCGAACGTCTGCGAAACAGATGAGGGGGAAACGCATTGGTATGTCCTTCACGCTGAGGCCAACGCCATCACCAAGCTCGCCCGCTCCTCCCACACCGCTGCGGGCGCAACGCTGTACATCACGCTGTCTCCCTGTCGCGAATGTGCGAAACTCATTCACCAGGTCGGCATTCGCCGTTTGGTATACCTCAACGCCTACAAAGACGATTCGGGACTGCGTTTTCTGAACCAGGCGGGGGTGGAAATTGTACGCTTCTCAGATGTCGACTGAACGCCCTCCCATGCCGCGCGTCTGGCTGCCCCTGGCTTTGGGTGCAGCCTTGATGCTGGGCACGTATCTCGGACGGGGCTTGGACCGGGAAGAGCCCATCTGGAATTTGCAGGCCCCGATCTACATGCCTTCGGGACAGGTGTTGTCCTCTGTGCTCGACCGCATTGACAGGATGTATGTCGACCCAGTAGACCGTTCGCGCCTGACGGATGTGGCCATCGACGCCATCCTGGATGAGTTGGATCCGCACAGCGATTGGTTCAGTGCGGAGGAGCTCGCTGCCATGGCCGAGCCGATGGAGGGCAATTTCGAGGGCATCGGGGTGGAATTCCTGTTGCAGGAGGACACCATCATGGTCGTGACCCCGATTCCCGGTGGTCCGAGCCAAGAGGCGGGCATTCTTGCGGGCGACCGCATCGTCAGCGTGGATGACTCGGTGATTGCCGGCACGGGTTTGACCAACAGCAAAGTCATGCAGCTGCTCAAAGGCCCCGCGGGTACCGAGGTACGCCTGGGCCTGTTCCGCCCCAGCACAGACGGTGACAGTTTGAGCGTCAAGATCCGCAGGGGCCGCATCCCCATTCACAGTGTGGTTTCGGCCGAGCTGTTGGAAGGGCAAATCGGCTACATCAAGGTCATTCGCTTCGCGCGCAACACCCACGATGAATTCGAAGCGGCGCTGGAAGCACTGCGTCAACAAGGAGCCGATCGCTTGGTTCTGGACCTCAGGGGCAACGGCGGCGGATACCTGCATGCTGCCGTTCCAATGGTGGAGCAATTCCTGGACAAGGGAGAGTTGGTCGTGTATACCGAGGGGGCGGCACAGCCGCGCCGGGAATACGTGACCGAGCGTCCTGGGCGCTACCTCAGCGAGCCGCTTGTGGTCATGGTGGACGAGGGCAGCGCTTCGGCCAGTGAAATTTTTGCCGGGGCGATGCAGGATCACGACCGGGGCGTGGTGGTCGGTCGTCGGACCTTTGGAAAGGGGCTGGTCCAAGAGGAGTTTCCCGTAGCGGACCGAGGAGCACTTCGCTTGACAGTGGCCCGATACTACACACCGAGCGGACGGTCCATCCAGCGACCATATGGCCGCGGGGTGGACTATGAGGACGAATGGCTCGAGCGTGAGGCGAGGGGAGAATACCTGGAGGCCGACAGCGTGTGGCAGGTGGATTCATTGGCTTACTTGACGGCAGGAGGTCGACAAGTGTTCGGCGGAGGCGGAATTGCGCCCGACGTCTTTGCCCCATTGGACACGGGCATCTTCCCGGCCTCCTTCCGAGAGCTGGTCTACGCCGGGCGAATCCGCGAGTACGCCTTCCAACTGACGGGAGAGCGCCGCGAGGAATTCCTGGCATTGGGCGAAGTATCCGATTTCCTCACCGCCGTCAACAACGGTATGGATCTGGGCGTAGACGCTTTGTTGGATGAGACCCTCTATCCCGAGGAGGACAGGGACCGGTCCTTCTTCCTGACCCGTCGCCGGCTTGTTGAGCGCATTGCCCACAATCTATGGGGCGAGTCCGCCGGACACCGCGCCGCCCTGAAGTGGGACAGCGAGTGGCAAAGCGCCCTTGCCGCCTTCGATTCCCTGGACTCCATCCTGCAACACTTGCCTCCCGCACCTCCGGTTGTAGCACCTGAAACCGAGGCGAATTAGATTTGAACCTCCACGAGACAACCCACAATCCCCAAGACATGGCTTTCGAACTCCCCGCCCTTCCCTACGCTTACGACGCCCTCGAACCGCACATCGACGCGCGCACCATGGAAATCCATCACGGCAAGCACCACGCGGGCTACACCGCCAAGCTGAACGCTGCCGTTGAAGGCACGGACATGGCCGGGAAGTCCATTGAATCCCTCTGCGCCGAGCACGCCGACAACGGCGGCGTCCGCAACAACGGCGGCGGATACTACAACCACAACCTCTTCTGGACGAGCATGTCCCCGAACGGCGGAGGCGCCCCCGATGGGGACCTCGGTGCCGCCATCGACCGCGACTTTGGCAGCTTTGACGCTTTCAAGGAGGCTTTCTCCACGGCAGCGGCGACCCGTTTCGGCAGCGGATGGGCCTGGCTCTGCGTCAACGGTGGCAAGCTGGAGGTCTGCTCTTCCGCCAACCAGGACAACCCCCTCATGCCCGGTGTGGGCTGCGGTGGCCATCCCATCCTCGGCCTGGACGTTTGGGAGCACGCCTACTACCTGAACTACCAGAACCGCCGCCCCGACTACATCGCGGCCTTCTTCAACGTGGTGGACTGGTCCACCATTGCTGCGCGTTTCGCCGCAGCCCAGTAATCGCACATCCCGCCGGATGAACCATCTGATCCTCGTCGCCGGCGGTACGGGAACCCGCATGCACCGGTCGGTCGCCAAGCAGTTTTTGCCGCTTGGGGGTCGACCGGTCATCTTTCATACCCTTGAGCGCTTCCGGGAAGCGCTGCCCGATCTCCACGTGGTGCTCGTTTTGCACGAAAGCCTGCATGCCACTTGGGAGGAGCTGGTGTCGCAAGTGCCGGAAATGGCCGTCGATGCGGTGGTGACAGGAGGAGCAGAGCGGTTTCACTCGGTGCGCAATGGGTTGGATGCCCTTCCAGCTGGCCCGGGTTGGGTCGCCGTACACGATGCGGTGCGGCCTTTCGTGGAAGTGGCGACCATTCGCCGTTGCTTCGAAGCGGCCCGGAAGGACGGTGCCGCCATACCGGTAGTGCCGGTCAAGGACACGATCCGTCGGATGGATGTGGCAGGCAACGCGCCATTGGACCGCGCCACACTGAGGGCCGTGCAGACGCCGCAGGTATTCGATGTGGAGGCCTTGCGAAGGGCCTACGATGTGGAGTACGCTCCCGTCTTCACCGATGACGCTTCCGTATGGGAGGCCCAGGGGGGCAAGGTGGAATTGGTGGAGGGCGACCTCCACAATTTGAAGATCACCACGCCTGAGGATTTGCTGAGCGCCGAGGCCTTCCTCAATTTGCGCGGAACCACCTGAAATCGGGCTTGAGCAGCCGGTCATAAGCCCAGACGGCGCCGACGGTCAATCCGAGGCTGAGCAATACCGTCCACCATTCCAGCGGAAAAACATCTTCGGTCATGCTGCCCGTGATCCAGAGGGTGATGGCAGCCCCCGCATTGTTCAGGAAATGCGCCACCATCCCCGGCAGGATGCTGCCGCTTCTATGCGCCAGCCACCCGAAGAGCATCCCCAAGAGAACGCGTGGAAGGAAACCGTAGAACTGGAAATGGATGGCGCTGAAGATGATGGAGGCGAGCACAATGCCGACCCAGGGGTTGCCCGTGGCGCGAATCAGCAGGGGTTGCAAGGCACCGCGAAAGGCCAATTCCTCGAACACGGCGGGCAACAGGGCCACACTCAGGATGACCACAATCCGGCGCGCACCGTCGGCCTCCACAAGGAAGGAGGTGAGGCGTTCCAGCATCTCCTCCATGGGCTTGAACATCTGTTCAAGCACGGACCCCTCTGGTATCGCCAAGACGTTCAATTCGTAGCTGGCTGCCATGAATGGACCCGTGACCAAAACCATCAGCAGAATCAACAACAACGCGGAGGGCCCCAGGGAACGCGGGGTCATTTTGAGGCCCACGGGGACGGACCCATTCCACATGGCACGGGCGATGAATACCGCTCCACCAAACCCGATCGCCTGGCTGAAGAAATTGGAGAAGTGCAGTTGCCACCACATGCCTTCGCCTTCCGGGGTGGCCCCCGGCATCAGCAAGGTACTTTTTCCGAATACGATCTGACCCGCGAACTCCCCCACTACGGAAGCCACGACGGTTGACATGAGAATGAGGCCCAGGAATATCAGGGCGCGTGAGAGGGATTGCAACTGATCGGACTTCACTTGCGCGAATCTAAGCCTGCGTCGGACCATCGGCATAGGCTTCCGAGACGCCGTCCAACAAGGTGTGCAGAACGGCGGGGTCCGGCTCGGTCACCAGCGCCAGTCGGTGCTCCTTGAAATGAGGCAGTCCCCGGAAATAGTTTGCGTAGTGTCGGCGCATCTCCACCACCCCCAACCGTTCACCCTTCCATTCCAGGCTGTGCGCCAAGTGGGCCCGCGCGGCTTCCACCCGATCGGGTACCGAGGGGGGAGAGAGGTGTTCCCCGGTGGCAAAAAAGTGCTTGATCTCATTGAAGATCCAGGGGTTCCCAATGCTGCCTCGACCAATCATGATGCCATCCACGCCATATTCATTGCGGTAAGCCAGTGCTTTCTCAGGTGTGTCGACATCGCCGTTGCCAAAGACCGGAATCTTCATGCGGGGGTTCTGGCGCACTTCTCGAATGAGCGTCCAATTGGCCTCCCCTTTGTACATCTGGGCGCGGGTTCGACCGTGGATGGAAATGGCCTGGATGCCCACGTCTTGCAAACGCTCCGCGACCTCCACGATGTACTTGGAATTGTCGTCCCATCCGAGGCGTGTCTTCACGGTGACCGGCAGGTCTACGGCGTCCACGATTTCCTTGGTCATCGAGACCATCTTCGGTATGTCCTGCAGGATGCCCGCGCCGGCGCCCTTGCAGGCGACTTTTTTGACCGGGCAGCCGTAATTGATGTCGAGGACGTCCGGTCCGGAAGCGGCGGAAATTTCTGCCGCCATGCGCATGGAATCGATCTCCGACCCGAAGATTTGAATCCCGATGGGCCGTTCCTTTTCATAGATGTCCAGCTTTTGCCGGCTCTTGGCGGCATCGCGGATGAGGCCTTCGGAGCTGATGAATTCGGTGTACATCATGTCCGCTCCGTGCAGCTTGCAAAGGGCACGGAAAGGCGGGTCGCTCACATCCTCCATGGGGGCGAGCAGGAGCGGGAATTCACCGAGTTCGACGGGACCGATGCGGACCATGGTGCAAAATTAGCCCGCATCCGGCGCCAACCGCCGAACGAGGTACGCAACCATGGCTGCGCTGAAGGTGCCTCCTATTCCGAGGACCACCAGGACGACCCCGGCGACATCCCAAAACCGCAGCACAACGGGGTAGGCAGGGACCATGGCACCCTCTAACCTGACCAGGCCGTATGCGTCCTGCAGGAGTACCAGCGCAACGCCAATTCCGATGCCGGCGACGGCACCTACCACATTGATCAGAACGCCTTGCCAGCTGAACACCTGACGGACTTCCCGCCCCGTCATGCCGATGGCGGTCAAGGTGCCGATGTCCCGCCGCTTGTCGAGGAGGAGCATCGTGAGCGCCGCCAGGATGTTGAAGGCGGCGACCACCAGGATGAAGCTGAGGATGGCAAACGTGGCCCATTTCTCCGCGCGGCTCGTGGCGTGGATGAGCGCGTTCTTCTCCCTCCGGGTCCGGGTCCGCAATCCTTCTGGCAAGCGCGCATCGATGTCCGATCGCAGGGTTTCCACAGTCACGCCTGCTTCGGGAACGACTTCCACGCGGGAGAAGGCGTCCGGTCTTTGCAGTACCTCCTGTGCGAAAGAAAGAGGGGCAACCAAGGTGCGGGAGTCGATGTCCGCATTGATCGAAAACGTGCCGCATATGGGAAGCACGCCGGTCACCATTTTGTCTTCCATGCCGCCGTCAAAGAGGTTCTGGCCGCTCATGGACCCGAGGCTCCGTCCCCTGCGAGGTGCGGCAACCGTCAACGTCACCAAAGCATCACCTGAGAGGGGCAGGCGCAACTGACTCGCCACGCCGAGTCCTGCGTAGCCGCAAGGCCCTCCTAGGGTGTCCTCCCGGAGAACATCCGTGGACCGCAGCCGGGCGTCCAATTGGGTTTCGCGGGCATGTTCGAAATCGAACGCCAGCAGGGTGCAGACCATGGGCTGGCCTTGCCGACGGATGACGACGTCCTGTTCCAGGACTCCTCCTGCATGGGCGACCCCGGGAAAGGAGGCAAGGCTGTCCACCCAGGCGGCGGGCAAGGTCCGCCCTTCCACCGGCAGAACGGCAATTTCCGTGTCCAGGCTGGAAAAGAGGTCCTCCACCAGGGCCTCGATGCCATTGAAGGCGCTCAGGATGGCAATCATGGCAGCGGCTACCGCGGCCACCACCACCACCGAGATGCCGGACACGAGGTGAATCAGGCGTTGGGATTTTCGGGACCAGAGGTACCGGCGGGCGATGCGGAACGGAACGTTCACGCAGGCAAATTAGCGCCGTACCACGAGCGGAATGAACTTTGCGTCATCAGATGCGTATTGTCTTCGTGAATCCACTTCTCCCAAAGGCCCTGGTGTCGGCCGTATGGCTCTCATTGGCAGGTTTTGCCGTGGGCCAGACGTCAGCTGCCTATGTGCCGGATTCGGATGCGCCTTGGGAGACCGCAGCGCCCGACAGTGCGCTCGGATGGTGCGCTGAGGGCATGGATTCCCTGCAGGACTATCTGGCTGCCACGGGGACCAAAGCCTTCATCGTTCTGCACGAGGGTCGGATCTCTGTGGAATGGTACTTCGATACCTTCTCGGCTGACAGCCTGTGGTATTGGGCCTCGGCTGGAAAGGTGCTCACCGGGGCGCTGATCGGACAAGCACAAGCAGAAGGCCTCTTGGATCTCGACGATGCCACTGCGGTTCACCTCGGAACGGGTTGGACGGATTGCCCTGAGGATGAGCCAGACATCACCATCCGACATCAATTGTCCATGATATCGGGCTTGGATGATGACGTGCCCAATCGGGACTGCACACTGCCCAGTTGCCTGGGTTGCTTGGCAGAACCCGGTTCCCGATGGGCCTACCACAACGGGGTTTATACCTTGTTGACCGAGGTGTTGTCGGAAGCGACGGGCATGGGATTGAACCTCTACCTCGCTTCTCGCATCAACCAGTCCATCGGTTCCTCCTTGCTGTACCTTCCACAAGGGTTCAATCGCATTGTGGTCAGCCGGCCGCGGGACATGGCCCGATTCGGCCTCCTCGCCTTGCGCAATGGAATCTGGGCCGGAGACACCGTTGTGGCTCCGGCTTACCTCTCGGAGGCGACCTCACCCAGTCAGGACCTCAATCCATCGTATGGACACCTCTGGTGGCTGAACGGGCAACCTGAGTACCAGGTGGCGACCACACAGGTGGTCTTGCCCGGACCGTTGATTCCCTCCGCCCCGGAAGACCTTGTGGCCGGGCTGGGAA
>JAURDB010000139.1 GCA_030828175.1 Flavobacteriales bacterium | reverse complement strand
AAACAAGCACCAGCATGCGCTTTTGCAGATGTCCATGGAAGCAAGGTAGGGCCAATGAAGAAGGTCACTGAGGTTGATGGGCGGCGCAGAGAGAGCAACCGTGAGGTTGCTCAGACAGTTGAACTAAGAGGGAACACCTATCTTCTTTCGTGGCACAACACCTACTCCAGGAAATGATTTGGGCAAACAATACCGGAATGCATCAAAAAATGAAATTGATTTCTTACTCCCTTCCCGTCCTCCTCTGTGGCATCGCGCCGAAGATGGAAGCTCAAATCACCACAACGGTTGACTGCGATCTCATGAGTCTGGTCTGCAATGTGTGCTCCCAGACCAACTCGATCAACCTGTATCATCCGGGTGGCTACCTGACTTTCCCCTCCACTGAGAATGTCATGGAATGGGCATTCACCGATTCTCAAGGAAATGTGCTGCATGAAGAGACCTTGGTCGACAACAACTTCGTGAGCTTCAGTTTCAATTTGGACCTCACGGATACGATGTACGTATCGGTGCTTCTCACCAATGATTCAGCTGTGCTCAATGGGGGTCCCGTGGCTTGCCTGATCGAGGATTACCTCGTCTGGGAGGTCACCGAAATCGTACCGGGATTCCCTCAGGGCGCTTGGACGCTCGGCGGGAGCATCGGTGTAGATGTGAGTGAAACCAGCACCGGTGGGTGCATGTATCCGTTGGCCTGCAATTACGATGCAGGTGCCACATTCGATGATGGCTCCTGCACCTTCCCGCCGGTGTCGTGTGCATGGCCCGATGCGTGGGCTGCGGGATGCACGTATGGGGACGCCGACAATTACGATGCCAACGCAGCCGTGGACGACGGCTCCTGCACCTGGGCGCCGTGCAACACCTGTCCGGAGGACATCAACGGGGACGATGCCATTACCGTTTCAGACGTGCTTCTGCTGCTGGGCGCCTTCGGCACGACTTGCTCCGAACCGCCCTTCTCCCTGGTCGGCCGCTGGCACCCGGAGGGCTTCGAAAGCAGCACGCTGTACGAATTCACCGAAACCCTTCGATACACCATCTACTCCGGCGACGGGTCCTTCGGCAGCATTGACGAGGCCATCCCGGGCCCCAATCCTTGGCACATGGAAGGCGACACGGTCGTGATCGACCTCTTCTTCGGCAACGAACTGCGCGGACTGCTCGAGCCGTCCTGCGGCGGCCAGAAGGCCACCATCAGCCCAGGAGGAGGCCTGGCTCCGACCGTCCTTCACCGCGAAGGCGTGGACCCGACCGACTGCGAGTGACCCTTGCGGTTCAGCGGATGGGCGGATGGGTCGCTCAGGATCCGGATTTCCGCACAAGGGCAAACACCCATGTGAGGAGGCCGACGACCAGCGCGAGGGTGCCCGCATTGAACAGCCGCTCCGCCCCCATGAGGTGGTTCAGCTTGAAAGCCACGCCCAGCACAAGGCCGACGAGGCCGAGCAGAATCAAGGTCAAAGCAGGCTTGGATGGACGCATGCGTCAAACATACTCCATCAGCGGACGGCGGACGTCTTGGACAGCACACGAATGGAATTGGGCTGCAGAGATGGCAATCACGTTGGAGTATGTTGAAACCAAAAAAAGGCCTCTAGAATAAATCCAGAGGCCATTTTTCAGAATGAAGTCAAAAGAAATCTACTCATCTACGCGGAACTGGGTCTTCGCCGCAATGATCCGGTTGAGTTCTTGGTCCAAGGGTGGCTCTGTTCGGAAGTTGGAATATGTCGCACCGTAACCTTGAACCTCTGCTTCGTAAATCGAAACGATGAGGTAGTTTTTCTTGGTAACGCTGTACGTCGGATGCACCAGTACATCTACCTCTCTGCCCTCTATTGCATTGTATGCCGCGGCACTTTTCACTTTGCCCTCGGCATCACCTGTTGCAATCATCTCAAACAATCGGAAGGGGTTGAGAAAGGAAAAGAGACCCTCTTTGTTGAAGGCGTTGGCACTGTATGAAATTCCGTCCGCGTATTTGTTGTCTCCTTTCAGTCTGAAAAACAAAAAGTATACGGATTGGGAACTTCCTTTTAATCGCTCTTCATCGTTGACGTTGATGTCGGCCCTTATGGGGTCAAGCTCAACATTTCGGTCAATTACATTGGAAGATGAAAGGCCTTGGCTGCTCGAGGCACAACCTGTCCCGATCAGACTGACCGCAACAATGAACAAAAAGGTTGGAAACAAATGTCTCATAATAGAAATGTTTGACCTCAAGGTAAAGTGGTCAAAACAGGCTTCAGTTTCGGTCGTAATGGAGAATTCAACGCGCGCTGTTTGATAGGGATCCCCGCGCAGAAAGGGGTGCCTATTTCTTCACGAACCGGCGGGTTTCAGGTTGCGCCCCGTGGTCGGTGGTGAGCCGCAAAATGTACATCCCCGGGGTCAGCGAAGACACGTCAAGGACGTGGGTGCTTTCGTTGGGGCGAATCGACTGATGCGCGCGGCCGAGGGCATCCAGCACTTCGATGCGCTCGAGTTCGCCGCTGGATGTGATGGTGAGCCGATCGGTAGCGGGTTGGGGTAGACCGACGTCCAGTGGACTTCGCCGTCTTGGACGGTCACCGAGGTGGTGTTGGCATCGTGGAAGCCGAAATCGACGGTGTTGTTGCCGCCCGGATCGTAGTCGAAAAAGCAGTCTTCGGGGTCCCCGTCGTTGAGCGGTTCCCCGTCGAGGGTCAGGGTCACAATGCCCGACATGATGTCGCTGAAGGCCGGCCCTGAGCCGTTGTTGTCCAAGTCAATGTCGTTGTTGGCGTCGGCCACGAAGTAGCCGGTGGATTGGAAGCCGTTCAGGGGTTCTCCATCGCCCCAGTTGTCGACCTGCCACACGAACACGACGTAGTTGCCGGGGGCGAGGCCGTCAAAGCGGTAGTATCCGTCCTCGTCCGTGATCTCCACACCGCCGAAACCCTGCCAGTCGGGCGTGCCGTCACCGTCCGGGTCGCTCCAGATGACCAATGACACCCCGGCAATGCCCGGTTCGTCGGGGTCGTTGATGCCGTCCATGTTCAGGTCGTTCCAGACGCGGTTGCCCAGGGACGCAAAACCGGGCGACACGGGGTTGTCGCAGTCCGCGCCACTCCCGCCGTTGCAATAGGCCATGTCGTTGATGGCGAGGATCATCTCTTCGCCCATCCCCCTTCCGATGTTCAAGAAGGTGCGCGCGTTGTTGTGGAAGTGGTGGACCGCGTCATCCGGCGATTCAGTCAGGGTGAGCCAATAGGGTTGGGTGTCGTCGAAGCCGACGGTGCCGCCGTATATGGAGTCATTGCACCCCACATTTTCCTGGGCCACGGCGACAATGTCCTGCATGTCCTCGACCCAGCCCCCGAAGGGCTCATAGCCGCCGTGCCCCGAGCTGCAAATGACCACCGGCAGCTCGGGCAAGTTCAGGTCGTTGCGCACATCGTTGACGAGGTGGTGGAGGTTGCTTTCATAGGTGTTCAGGAATGCTTCGCTGGCGCCGTCGTTCCACCCTTGGAACCAAGCGAAGCCAGTGATCTCGAACTCTTCCACGTCGATGTCCGGGAACTCCGTGGCCAGGTTCTGCGTCACGGATTCCACCGTCTCGATCATGGCGTTGTAGTAGGGACCGGTGGTGCCACCGGCGGACGGTGGCCGGAAGTCCTCGGCGAGGCTCAGCCCGCCCCAGGCCGTCTTGATGATCAGCACGGGATCCTGGTAGTATGCGTCGAGCTCGTGGGCAAACATCAACTCCGGACCGATGAGGTCGGAATAGGCACCCTGCCCCACGGTCACGTGGTCGCGGATGGTGTCACCTGCGCCGTTCGGAAAGTAGAGGTAGGCGTCATCCAGCACGGTCCAATCGTCCTCAGTGCCGAGCATGGACCACTCCCCATTGGGGTCATTGGTCACCACATCCACAAGGGTATTCGGAGAAGGAAAGCTCTCGTCCTGCCCGTCGATGCTGGCCACAACGGTTCCGGAGGCGTCGCTGAGGGTCCAGGACACCTCATTGCCATAGGCTCCGGCGGTGTTGACCATTACGGTGCAGGGCACGCCGTTTTGCAGGGTGAGGGTCGCTGACCCCGCGTTGCCATCGGCCAAGGTCTCGGAGGCCACGACTTCGCCGTTCTGCACGAAGTCATACACCCAGCCGTTCCATCCGTCCCCAAAGGAGTCGAACATATCGAAGGTGAAGTCGCAGGAAGTCGCCGCGGCATCGGCACAGGTGGGGGTGAAGCTGGCCACGGTCGCG
>JAURDB010000138.1 GCA_030828175.1 Flavobacteriales bacterium | reverse complement strand
AACTGAGCTACTCCCGCTTGACCTTTATCAAGGCATGATGTGGGGGTAATAGGATTCGAACCTATTCAGTCGTAGACAACAGATTTACAGTCTGCCCCGGCTCTCCAACTCCGGCGTACCCCCATGGTAATTTTGGTCGGTGAATTGAGCCGGTGGAGGGATTCGAACCCCCGGCCCGCTGATTACAAATCAGCTGCTCTGGCCAACTGAGCTACACCGGCCTCATGTCAAAGAACAGGGCCCAAAAAGAGCCCTCCCCGATTTAGGGAGGGCAAATGTAGTTCAGAAAACCTTGGCCGCAATGGGTCCGATCAATCTGTGTTTCGTGAATTCACGAATGACGTCAAGCCGCCTTGCTGCGGGCTTTTTCGAGCTGCCTGCGGAGCGCTTCCACTACCTCTACAGAAGCTTCTTCGAACGACGTGGCTTTGCGGCTGCTGTACAAATCGGGTCCCGGGATGTTCAATTTCACTTCCACACACTTGTTTTCGCGGTCTTGATCCTTGTCAAGACGCAAGTAAACGTCGGCCGACAGGATGCCCGGATGAAAGAGGTTCAACTTCTCCAGTTTTTCCTCGATGAAACGAATCAAGGCCGAGTCGGCCTTGAAGTGAATGGATTGAAATTGTATTTGCATGTATACCACTTGAGGGTGAGACTTCAGAAGATGCCTCGCGTATCAAGTGGTGATCCCCTGTGCACGTCCTTCATCCGGCTCGTGGTGACATGGGTGTAATGCTGGGTAGCATTTAAGCTGCTGTGCCCCAACAGTTCCTTCACTGCGTTGATGTCTGCTCCGCGGTTCAACAAATGCGTTGCAAACGAATGCCGGATGACGTGCGGACTACACTTGCTAAGCGAGCTCGCTTCTGTAATGTAGTGATTGACCCGGCGATAAACAAATGCAGGATAGAGCTCTTTCCCGCCATCCGTGACCAACAAACGTTCGCTTTCCCCTGGACGCGACTGCATATAGGTCTCAGCGAGGTCCAACGTTTCTTGTGAAATGGGGATGTAGCGGTCTTTTCCTCCTTTTCCTACAACCTTGATGTTCCTGCGGCTGACATTGACATCTGCATGGCGCAGCGTGATCAACTCTTCCTGCCGGATACCCGTCTCGTACAAGACCGTTAACATCAAGCGATCGCGAAGGCCTGACCAACTGTCCGGGAAAACCGAACCATCCAACAGGGAAACCATGCTTCGCTCCGGAACCACTTCCCTCACACGCTTCTCCAACTTGGGCAAGGAGACCCCGTTGCTCGGGTCGCGATCCGTGTAGGACATGCGACGGGCAAAACGATTGAATGTGCGGAACGCACTGACCTTTCTGTGGATGGTCCTGGGGCTGCGCCCCTCTTTCATCATGAAGACGATCCAAGAACGAACCCATTCACCCTCAATGCCAATCAAGGAATCGTGTTCATATTGATCCGCCAAAAATCTCTGAAACTGATTCAGGTCAGAGCGATAGCATCTCAGGGTATGAACACTTCCTCTTTTCTCCTTTTCGAGAAAATGCAGGAAGGCCTGAAGCGGCGATTGAGTAGCGGACGAAGCTGACATTTTGGTTTGGTCAAGGCGAATATTACCCTACCAAACCGATATTACAAATTATCAGCCCATCAAAGCCTTCTTGTTTTTGTAAACGGCTTTCTTCATCGCTTCGCGACGAACCGTCTTCGGCTTGACATACTCCTTCCTTGAACGGAGCATACGCCCGGTTTTTGTGCGATCGAACTTCTTCTTGAAACGCTTGAGAGCGCGTTCGATGTTTTCTCCCTCCTTGACCGGAATGATGAGCATGATTCGTAATTGGGACCGCGAAGATAGCCAAATTCCTAGATACTGCCACCCTTTCCTTAGCACAAGGAGTTCAGCCGGCTCCGTTGGCCAATAATCCCCTTGAGATGACCAGTTTTTGGATTTCCGACGTCCCTTCCCCTATGGTGCAAAGCTTGGAGTCCCGATAAAACTTCTCGACGGGGAAATCCTTTGTGTAGCCATAACCTCCGAAGACTTGAACCGCATCCGTTGAGATCCGAACACACTCCTCGGATGCCATGTATTTCGCCATGGCACCATAGCGTGTAACATCGCCGCCCGTCATTTTAGCATGACATGCCTTGTCAATCAATCCCCGGGAGGCTTCCAACCCAACCGCCATGTCTGCCAGCTTGAAACCGATGCCCTGGAATTGGGCGATGGGGCGGCCGAACTGTTCCCGCTCCCCTGCATACCTCCTGGCGGCATCATAGGCGCCTCGTCCGATTCCCAGCGCAAGGGCTGCAATGGAAATTCGGCCCCCATCGAGAATCTTCATGGCTTGGATGAATCCCTCCCCTTCTTCTCCGAGCATTTGACCTGCAGGAATTCTACAATCCTCGAAGATGAGCTCCGCGGTCTCGCTGGATCGCATTCCCAACTTGTTCTCCTTCTTTCCACCTTTGAACCCCGGCGTGCCTCGCTCCACAATGAACGCCGATATGCCTCGGCTGTCCAACAATTCTCCTGTCCGGACCAGTACCACCACCACATCACCACTGATCCCGTGGGTGATCCAGTTCTTGGTTCCGTTGATGACCCAATCTTCCCCATCACGGGTTGCCGTGCATTGCATCCGCATGGCATCCGAACCCGTGCCTGCCTCAGTCAATCCCCAAGCCCCGATGTGCTCTCCCGAAGCAAGTTTGGGCAAGTAGCGCTGCTTCTGGTCCTCACTTCCGAATGACAAAATGTGGTTGGTGCAAAGGCTGTTGTGAGCGGCCATGCTGAGCCCAATCGAACCGCATACAGCGGCCAGTTCCTCAATGGCCGCAGCGTATTCGAAGTAGCCCAATCCCGTGCCGCCATATGAATCGGGGACCAGCATGCCCATGAGCCCGAGCTCTCCCATCTTGCCAAACAACGCTCTCGGGAAGTGCTGTCTCTCGTCCCAATCCATGATGTGGGGAGCCATTTCTCTCGCCGCAAAGTCTCGGACCATCTCTCTGATGGCACCGATGGTCTCATTTTCCTGGAAGTTCATTTCTGTCCTGGCTTTGCGTAAAGGTCGTGAATCCGGCCTACTCCGGTCCGCCGCAGGGCACAACATACAATTGCAGCACACGCTGCTGGGACGAATCCAGTGCCGGATGCCGCATCAAAGCCTCCAAATCCCCAGGATGATGGCGCGCCATTTTCTCCAAAGCCTGGGCTTCCTTGAAGCCGATTCGCGGCAGGGTTCTCCATGCTTCGATGGTCAACGTATCCGAACAACGAACGCGGACGTCTTCCCTGCGGCAGGAGAATGACGGCGCCAAGGCCTTTGCCAAGCTATCCCAACCATTCAAAGCCGGCGTCAACAACGCCAATTCTGCAATGCCTCCCCAACGCTTCCGCGCCCCGAGAATTTGCCCCGCCACCCACGGTCCCACCCCGCGCAAGGCCAACAGCTCCAGACTGTCTGCACGATTGATGTCCAACAATCGTCCTTCCTTCGGCCGACTGCTCGCATCCGCTGGCGGAGGATCCGCGTTGTCCCTCGGCTTGGAAGCCGGCATTTCGGGTGGCGGGAAACGGACATGCCCGGCATAATGATCCAGCCAGCCCGAAGGCAACATCTTCATGCGCCTCAGCTGTTCCATGTTCCGAATGCCCCCCATGGACTTTGCATAGCGCACCGCCCCTCTTGCTTGCCGGGGTGAAAGCCCCAAAGCCACCCAACCGCCGGAATCCAAGGCGTTCACCCATACGTCTTCCGTTACTGTCTCAAAGCGAGGCTTTGCCGCCGAGGAAGGGGCCGTGACATGGGAAGCGTCCGTTTGCCCATCCTTGAAAGGAGCTGAAGAGCCGGGCATCTCACCCAATGCAAAGAGCAAATCTTCCGTGTGCAGGGGTTCCACTTCGTGGGGGTGCATCACCCCCCAAACCTCCACGCCCAGGCACGCCAAGAAACCCGCACCGAGCCATAGGACCCCGAGGCGCTCACTGCGCAGTATGTGCATGTTGATGGCGGAATCAGTCGTACCGCTTGATCTCTCCTGACTTGACCCTGCCGAGGTAATCCGCCAGGTCCGCTTTGACTTCGCCGGCGAGGAAATAAAGACCCAACACGTTGGGAAAGCACATCGCAAAGATCATGGCATCTCCGAAGTCAAAAACACTGCTCGCACTGATGGCACTGCCGACAATGACGAAAACACAGAAAATGGCCTTGTAACTGAGATCCGCCGCGCGGGTTTCTCCGAAGAGATAGGTCCAAGCC
>JAURDB010000137.1 GCA_030828175.1 Flavobacteriales bacterium | reverse complement strand
GACGGCGTCGAGGCCCTCAAGCACTGCGTGGCCGCCTTCAGCGTCATCCTGCTCCGCGAGCGTGCGCTGCTTCACCTGTCGGGAGAGGCCGGCGACGAAGGCACCAACGCCCTCATGAGCGACTACATCCGCGAGCAGGAAAAGCTGGTGTGGATGTACCGCGCCTACCTCGGCTGAACCCACTTTCGCAAAGTCTTGCCGGATTCATCTCGCGCACTATCTTTGCGCCCCCTTTTGGCCCGTTCGTCTAGGGGTTAGGACGCCAGGTTTTCATCCTGGTAGCAGGGGTTCGAATCCCCTACGGGCTACAGAACGACAAACCCACATCCCCCGCGGTGTGGGTTTTTTCATGCCTAGCTTGACCACATGAACCACATCTTGATCCTGTCCGTTCTGTTGGTGGCTGGATGTGAAATGACCACCGAGCCGACAACAACAGCTGCGCGGCGAGGGGTGCAAGTACAGGTTGACTCCACCGCGACATTGCAGGTCGCGGACTATCCGCTGGGGCCGATCGAGGACGCTGACGGCAACCTGTGGATGGGGTCGGTAAGCAGCGGTGCCATGATGTGGAATGGGGAGGAGCTGCGGTATTTCCATGCGGAGGATGGCCTGGTCGGTGATCGGGTGACCGGCTTGACCCTCGGGCCAGAGGGCAACCTGTGGCTGGTATCGGCTGACGAAAGCATGGGGGGCGGTTCGGCCTTGATGAAATGGGATGGGGAATCGCTCGAGCGGGCTCAACATCCTGTCGGTTTTCCCGACAATCCGGTTCGGCCTTTCTTCGACAACGAGGGCGCCCTTTGGGTGCAGTCGGGAGGACAATTCCACCGCGAGGTGAATGGGGTGTTCGAGGCCTTTCCCCTTCCTGAGCCAAGCTTGCCCCTGACCAACACCACCGGCTACGAGCCGAAGAACATGCGCCAGATGCGCAGTGGAGACCTGTGGTTTGCCACCTCTGATCAGGGCGCTTATCGATGGGATGGCAAGGATTTCCATCAGCTCTCCACAGCTGACGGGTTGCCCACGAACAACGTTTCCTTGCACATGGAGGATGGCCAGGGCAACCTGTGGCTCAGCTGCTTCCATTGGCACTTGGCCTCCGGCCAGAAACGCGGTGCCCTGTGCATGTGGGATGGCCAAACGGTCACCACCTTTCCCAACGTCCCGGGTTTGACCGAGAACGAGATCTATTCCGTTTTCGAGGACAGGAACGGCAACATCTGGATCTGCGCCACGGGTCATGCGGTATACCGATATGATGGAGCCCGCTTCGAGTCATTCACCCGGGTGCAGCCAGCGCGTCAGGACTTCAGTTTCGGATGCAATTCCATCTATGAGGACCGCAAGGGCCGCATGTGGTTCGGTTTTGCCGGCGGCCTGTACAGGTTGGAAGGGGAGACCTTCGTGAACGTCACCCGCGGTGGCCCTTGGGATTGATACTGCGTATTCAAGCCAGACACCGAGGCCTTCAGAAGTTCGCAATCAACGGGCGAAGGGGCTGTGGTTTTGGTAGTTGCGGCGGACGAAGTCGAGGGCGGCCTGGAGGATCTCGCCCATGTTGGCGGCCCGCTTGAAGTTGACGTCGCCGGTCAGTGCGAGCAGGTCCCGCTTCAGCTCGGCAATCTTGCCTTCGTCGGACAGCGGCTGGTCTTGCATGCAGGTGAGCAAGTCGGCGAGGCGCTGGGCCTCACTGGTGGCGCGTTTGGCGAGCAGTGCCCGCTCCTCTTGGACGTACTGTTGCACAGATTGATCGGGCAGGACCTCGCGGGTCATGCGGGACAGGGCGTCGTTTTCCGGGAGGTGTTCGGGCTGATAGACCTTGGCATTGCCCTCGTAGCTCTGCTGGTCAAAGTCGATGGAACGGATGCGGTATTGGACCCGATCGAAGTCCTGCGTGATCACGACCACGTAGTTGTACGACCGCATGTCGCCGAGGAGGCGCATGAAGCAGCGCTCGTTGAACTTGACGTATTCTTTAGCGAGGGCCCGCTTGTCCTGCATCGGCAGCGCTTCGAGCCGCTCCTGGATGAAGACGTCACCGGGGATGCCCACGATGTGCTCCTCGATGAGGGTGCCCTCGTGGACGAGGAACTGGATCCGGTTCGGCGACAGGAGTTGCTCGAGTTCGAGGCCGTAGATGCGCGAGGCGTCGCACCGCTTGATGTACAGGAAGATGTAGTTGTCGTTGATGACGTTCCGCACCTTGACCCGGAAGGGCTTGGTGTTGCCAAACGTGCAGAAGGCGATGCTGTCCACCGTGATGAACGGGAGGATGGTGTCGCTTCCGTCCGCGTGGAGGATGGAGTAGACGCGCTTGAGGTTGAGCACCAGCTCGTCCCGGTCTGCAGTGGAGTAGAGGCAATCCACCCAGAGCGTATCGCGCCCTTCACCGTCGAGGATGGCCACACTGCCCTCGAAACGCAAGAGGTCCTCATAGGCGACCGGAATGTCGACGGACCGGTTGTGCGTGTCGAGGTAGGCCTGCAACAGGGGGGTGACCGGAAACGGCTGCTTTTTCCGGGAGATGAGCTTGTTGTTCACGCGGAGGGATGGGGGAATGAGGGCGAAGCGTCCGACAAGGTCGATGATTTTCAATGCGAAGTCAATCCCCGGCATCGGGTGTCATGGGGTGCATGGGGTCATTCGACGGGATGATCAGCCTGGCCCTGGTGCGCTCCCACATGCGCCTTGCCCAGCGGAAGGGAGACGCTGAGGCCGTCGGCATTACTTTGGCTCCATGAGAATCTGGTTGGCCCTTTGGCTGATGGTGACCACCGTGCTGGAGGGGGTGGCTGCATTTTCCCTCTTGGTCGCCTTGGGCATGTCTGCCATGGCGTTTGACTCAGGGGAACTGTATTTGAATCCGGGATTCTGGATGATCATCGGGTTGATGCTCATGGCGATGTTGAGCTTGGTGGCTTTCATGGTCCTCCAATGGATCCTGTTCTTCGTGAAAAAGGACAAGATGGCCCTCAGGGCGAGCCTGTTTCCGATCGGCGTCATGGTGATTCTGGCCTTCCTGCCCGTCGAGAATACGGTGGTGGGATGGATAAATCGGTTCGAACATGCAGAACAAGCCGAAAACACGGAGGGCGTCCTCCTTTTTCGTGTGGTGGCGCCCGGCCTGTCGCCGGATTCGACGCTGTTTCTGGCCGGGAGTCCGGGTGAATGGGGGCAGTGGAAGCCCGATGGCCAGCGCTTTGAATACCGCGGCAACGATGCTTGGGAGTGCAGGACCCCACTCGAATTCCAGCAGCTGGAGTACAAGTTCACGCTGGGCAGTTGGAAGCACGAAGCGCTGGATGAGAACGGATTCATTCGTCCCAATGCGTTACTGGACTTCAAGAAGGACACGCTCATCGTGGATACTGTGAAGGCGTGGAACGACGGAAGTTCATCCCCGCCCATCGTAGGACAGATCACCGGTCAGCTGGATGCGCTGGGCTCGAAGTCGGGACCGGGTCTTCTACCGCGGGATGTGTGGGTGTGGGTGCCGCCAGCATCGCCGTCCAATGCCCCGATCACCCGCATCCTGCTGATGCACGATGGGCAGAACGTCGCGGACCCCGCCACCTCCAGTTTCGGGGTGGACTGGGGGGTGGACGAATGCCTGGATTCGCTCGTCCGTCAAGAGCGGGTTCCGCGGACCCTGTTGGTGGCCGTTGCCTGCACCGAAGAGCGCAGTGAGGACTACGGGCCCGGTGCGCAAGGCCGGCGCTATGTGGATTGGCTGATGGAGGATCTGTTGCCCGAAATCCGACACGACTACGGCGTGTCCGAGTCGGCCCGGGTCACCGTGGCGGGCTCCTCCATGGGAGGATTGATCTCCTTCATTGCCGCCGAACGGCACCCCGACAAACTGTCCTCGGTCATCTGCATGTCTCCCGCATTCGCCTACAAGAACTTCAGCTACCCCGATTCGCTGCGCGACCGTCAGTGGCCCGGCAACGACGTGGCCATGTGGTTGGACAATGGAGACGTCGGCCTGGAAAACGACCTGTGGCCCGGCGTCGAAGCCATGTACGGCCTGTTAAGAGAATGGGACCAGCCCTGCACTTTGGTCAACATCGGGTCGGGCCGTCACTTCGAATCCGATTGGGGCGCCCGCTTCGATATGGCCTACCTGTGGGCCCTCGCCAACGAGGACCCAGATCGACCCTGAGGCTTCGCGACCATGCCGCAAGGTCACAGACGGATGGTGAATCCCATGGACACGGTTTTCCTGTTGCCATTGAGAGGAGGTCCTTCGG
>JAURDB010000136.1 GCA_030828175.1 Flavobacteriales bacterium | reverse complement strand
ATCCACAGGATATTTCGTATTCGTTGGCGGAGCGCTGAATTACTTTTAAGCCATGACATTCATACGCAGCATTTCCGGTTTTCGGGGTACCATTGGAGGCGCCGAACTCGACAACTTGACCCCTCCTGATATTGTGCGCGCCGCACAGGGTTATGGAAGTTGGGTCCTCGAGGGCAGGAAGAAACCTGCTGGTGAACGTCCCGTGGTCATCGTTGGCCGCGACGCCCGGCCTTCCGGCGATATGGTACTGCGCCTCGTGACGGGGACCTTGATGGGAATGGGGATTGACGTGATTGACCTCGGTCTTTCGACGACCCCAACTGTGGAGATGGCCGTTGTTGGAGAGGGGGCCGATGGGGGCATTATCCTCACGGCTTCACACAATCCCGTAGAGTGGAATGCCCTGAAGTTGTTGGATGCTGACGGGGCTTTCATCAGCGCCGAAGCGGGTGCCGAAGTCATCCGGCGTTCCAATCTGGCGCATGAATTTGCACCGGTTCAGGCATTGGGTCAGGTCACTTCGCACGAGGGGTGGATTGATGCTCACATCCAAGCGGTTCTGGACCTCCCGTTGGTGGATCGGGCCGCAGTGGCGGCAGCGGGTTTCAAAGTGGCTGTGGATGCAGTACACAGTACGGGGGGCATCGCCGTTCCTCGTTTACTGAAGGCCCTTGGGGTGGATGAAGTCATTGAGCTTTACTGCGAACCCCATGGTCGATTCCCGCACAATCCGGAGCCCCGCCCCGAGCACCTGACTGCACTGTCAGAGTCGGTGGTAGAACATGGCTGCCAATTGGGCATCACCGTAGATCCCGATGTTGACCGTCTGGCATTTGTTTGTGAGGATGGGAGCATGTTCGGTGAGGAATACACACTGGTGGCCGTGGCCGATTACATTCTCAAGCACACCCCGGGACCTGTGGTGAGCAATCTCAGCTCGACCCGTGCCTTGCGCGATGTAGCCCAAGCCCATGGTCAGGTGTACACGGCGAGTGCCGTCGGAGAGGTAAATGTGGTCAAAGCCATGACGGAAACACAAGCCATCATTGGCGGTGAGGGCAACGGAGGGGTTATCTATCCCACCCTTCATGCCGGTCGCGACGCGTTGGTTGGCATCGCGCTTTTTCTATCGCACCTCGCCCATGTCGGGGGCACAGTATCTGCGCTGAGGTCGGGTTATCCGCATTACGAGATGGTGAAGGCAAAAATTGATCTCGACCCCTCCTGGAACGTAGATCAACTGTTGGCCGATTTCGCACATGAGATGCGGGAGCACGGTCCTTCCACCATCGATGGCGTCAAGTTGGATTTGCCTGAAGGATGGGTCCATCTCAGAAAGTCAAACACCGAACCCATCGTCCGTGTTTATGCTGAGGCTTCTACCCCTGAGGCCGCGGCCCAGCTGGTAGAAACCTACCGCGAGCGATTGTTGGCTTGTGCTTGAATGTGTGCGTGTTGACCTGTTCTTGAGTTCCAAGACCTATTTTTCGGGGCAAACGAGCGCCCCCACGCAATGAACGTGTACCTCGACAACGCCGCCACCACCCCCATGACACCGGAAGTGGTGGAAGCCATGATTCCCTTTATGCGGGATCATTTTGGGAATCCCTCCTCCACTCACCAATTTGGTCGTCGGACCAAGACGGCCATTGAGCAAGCACGTCGTCGCATTGCGGCCCACTTGAATGTTCATCCCCGTACCATCTGTTTCACCAGTGGTGGGACCGAAGCGGACAATATGGCCCTTCATGCCGGTGTGGAGCAATTGGGTTGCCAACGTATTCTGACCTGTGCTACTGAGCATAGTGCGGTGGTCAAGACCGCTGAACACCTCGGCCGCAGGGAAGGCCTCACATTCGGGCTGCTTCGCTTGAACGAAGCGGGCAAAGTCGACTTGAGTGCATTGTCGCAAACCTTGGCTGATGGCGTTCCTACCCTGGTTTCGGTCATGCACGGTAACAATGAGGTTGGCATTTTGCAGGACATTGAAGCCATTGGCCATTGCTGCCGCGAACACGGTGCCCTGTTTCATACCGATACGGTGCAGACCATGGGCCATTACCGAATGGACCTAGAGGCACTCCCCGTGGATTTTGCTGCCTGCAGCGCCCACAAATTGCACGGCCCCAAAGGCGCCGGATTTCTATATGTTCGCGATGGTTTGCGGATCGGTGCCCACATCATGGGCGGGAGTCAGGAGCGCGCCATGCGGGGCGGTACAGAAAACCTGATTGGCATCATAGGCTTGGCCGCTGCCTTTGACCATGCCATGGTCAACCTCGAAGCCCATGCCGCTCACATCCGGGGTTTGAAGGCTGAGATGGTGGAAGGGCTTCGTGCTTCGGTTCCGGGTGTTCAATTCAATGCGGGTTCAGACAGTGAGGAAAGCCTCTACACGGTCCTGAGTGTGAACTTCCCCAATCATGAGAAGAATGGAATGATGCTGTTCTTGCTCGATCTCGAAGGTGTCGCTTGTTCGGGTGGCAGTGCCTGTTCCAGTGGAAGCACCCAACCATCGCATGTCCTCTCTTCACTGGGGCTGCATGAGGAAGGGCGCGCGTCCATCCGATTTTCCTTCAGCCGATTGACGACGTCAAAGTGCATCCAACATGCACTCAAAGCAGTAGCTCGGATTCGAGCCGCCGCGGTGCTGGTCTGAACTCCCTTCGCCTCGCAGACAAGAAAAAGGGGCGGAAGCCATCCGAAACTTCTGTTCCGAATCGTCCGCCCCTTCAAGGTTGATGATATGAGGACATCCAGCTTTGCTTCAGGTGTCCATTATGATGTGATGAATTGCACTTGGATGACCTGTGCATTGGCGCCGATGGCATTGACTTGGTCGCGGAGGTTACTCATGGCTTCTTGCTTGGTGCGGCCTTTGGCGAAGACGAGACGCTTGGTGTTCTGTGAGCGGAACTGACCATAGATCAACACGGTCGCCTTCAGATAGTAAGCACCTGACTTGGCGCGTTTGGCGTATGTGTTGTTGTCTTCATTGTCGTTGACGCGGGTTCCATAGCCCTTGAAGATTTGAGCTTCTTGAACGATGCGGGGACCATTGTTGTCCAGGTTGTTTCCTCCGCGCGGAGAGTAGAGCTCTGCGTCTTGGGCACTGACGGCAGAAGCGCTGAAGATGAACACGAAGGCGAAGAGGGAGGAGAATACTTTATTCATGGCGTTGGGGGTTTGTGTGTTATTGATGTCTCAAACATCAGAGGACTGTGGCATGCTGAACAGGGCCTCCGTCAAGCGTTGACATGACAATCGTCATCCCCGCGATTCGGACGAAAAAAAACGCCACCCGGATGGGCGGCGCTCTTTCCATATATGCTATCGAATCAGAAGGAGACGAGCTCGACACTGATCACGTTGACGGGGACGCCGAGGGCGTCGATCATCTGGCGCATCCGTGATATGGCCGCCGACTTGGTCGGAGCCGAAGTGCGCAAGGTGCGTTGACCCAGGCTGCGGGAGTCCAGTGAGGTGGGAACGACCACAGCGATTGCGGTGAAGCGCTGCTGGGTGTATCCTCTGTCCTGTGACCGGTTGGACACATTTGAGATGGGCTTGTTGTACTCGTGTGAGGTGGGGCTGTGCGAGGGCATGCCAGCGCGGGTGGTCTTGTTGAACCCAACGGGGGAGGTTGTGGCATTGCTGTACACATGGCCGCAGGGCAGGGGGGTGTCCCCGGAGAAGGCACCTCGCCCTTGGGCAAAGGCGGAAGCAGCGGAGAAGAGCAGGACAGCAGAGAGGGATGAGGCGAAGAACTTGTTCATGACGAAGGGGTTTGTGGGTGTGTTGACAGGTCAAACATCACCCGGTCGTTCGCCATTCTTTCTGACCGCCGTCTCCCCTCGAACTGACTTTCGTCAGTGACGCACCATGCGGACGAAACGACCGTCCTCTGCAACGAGCATAGACAGGCCCGTGGGTGCGGGTACGCGCAAGCGGTCAGATTTGGAAATTCCTGTGCCGAGCACGCGACCATCCACGGCAATCAGCGTCCATCGCTGGCCCGGCTCCAGCCCATAGACCCAGATTCCGTCTTGGGTCGGTCTCCAACTCAAGTCCATGGAATGGTCCGCTTCCGGAACCGACGTAGTGGTGCACAGATCAGCTTGACCGTTCAGCCAAACCGTACCCCCCAGGATGGCCAGCAAGGCGCACCCACCATGATCGAGTGGTCCTCCGTTCACGGAAGAGACATTGGTGGCTCCGTTGTCGTTCATCCAGGATTCCGCCACCAGGGCATTCTCATGGAATACCTGCTCGTCTTGCGTGCAGTAGTACATCTGTACGGGACTCTGGGGTACCCAATGGTAGAGGTCGTTGTCTTGCGCCGCTTCAAAAAAAGCACTGCCGGGCT
>JAURDB010000135.1 GCA_030828175.1 Flavobacteriales bacterium | reverse complement strand
GGATGTCGGTACATCCGCATGCATAAATGGCGCCCGGACCGTTGCAGACACCACAGGCATCAAGCTCGCCCACGCAATCGTCCACGTCATCGCACACGCCGTCTCCGTCGGTGTCGGACGTGCAATCGCCACCGCACACGCCGATTGCGTCGGGTTGGTTGCCATTGCAATCACAGTCGCCGGCAGGAATGCCGTCACCGCCGCAAACGCCGCACTCATCGAGCTGGTTGCCATTGCAGTCGCAGTCGCCGGCTGGAATGCCACCGCCGCCGCAAACGCCGCACGCGTCAATCACATTGCCATCGCAATCACAATCGCCTGCGGGAATGCCGTTGCCACCGCAAACGCCGCACTCGTCCACCACGGCACAGGAGCCGTCGTCATCGGTAGCATCGGCATCGTAGTTGCACGCCGTGGTGTCCGTGCAACCGGCCACTTCGTTCTCGTCGCAAATGCCGTCTTCGTCTGAATCGTTCAAGCAGTTGCCATTGCAATCGACATTTGCACTGCCAAACAAATCGATTGGAAACTCACAAGAACCGTCATCTTCGACCGCCGTCTCGTCATAGTTACATGCCGTGGCATCGGTACAACCCGGCTGGGGGGCGCCGGCTCCGAAGAAAAAGGTATCCCGGAACTCATTGGCACCGTCACCATTGATGAACACCTGGCAATACACCTGACCGCTGAGCTCGCCCGTGGTGGTGAACTGACCGATGAGGACTTTGAGGTCATCGCCTGCAACCCCGTTGGCATCGCCGTTCAATGCGTACCAAGCACCACCGATGGGGTCGTCAATGGCGATGTTGCTTCCCGGAATGCCTCCACCGAGGTCAAAGTTGGTCGCCCAAGGGTTGTTGGCCGACTGAACCGTGGATACCGCGGCCTCGCCAGCTCCCGCATTCGGGGCGCCTTCCAAACCAATCGTCACCCAACTGTCGTAGGCCAGATCGGGGTAAACCGGGAACAACACCGAATTGATGCCGTTTGGAGTTGACCCACCCAAAACCGCATGATAGAAGTTGGTTGTGGTGTTGATGTACGTGGGATTGAGGGCGTCACCCGAAACAGACGACATGAAATCGTCTGCATTGTTCATGGTAACATACAGACGGGTAGTACTGTACCCTGTCAAGTCTGTAACCCCAAGAGCACCGGCGAGAATGCCGATGTTTTCGGTAACAACTTCCACTTCGAGCGCGTAGCCTTCGGGGGCTGGAGCCGAATTGACAGCAACTTGCTGCTGGGAGAAAACTGTGGTCATGCAGCAGAACCATGCTGCAACCAGGTTGATGGTCTTGGACATCATTGTCAAGCGAATTGGTTAAACGCGGTTTATACGTTCCTCCTAAGAGGTCTTCGAATTTAATTGTGTTACACGCAAGAATTTACTCCGTTCACAAATTGAGAAATAGACAACACGGAGTTAACCTTGCATTCGTCGGCATTTTTATTCGTTTTATCGAATCTTATTATCCTACCGGTTGCCATATAATTTGTTCTGACTTGTGTGTTATACCCAATTCGTCGAAATCGCTGGCCGCAAAAAATCGCCCCACCTCTTGGCAAAGCTGTCTGACACAAAGAAAGAAGTTTGCTACATTTGCCGCCCACTTCGGTACCATAGCTCAGGTGGTAGAGCAATGGATTGAAAATCCATGTGTCCCTGGTTCGAATCCAGGTGGTACCACAACCCAGCAGCAAGCGGACTCCGGTCCGCTTGTTTCATATCAGGTCCATGCCATCGAGTCCATCATTTCCTGCAGGCGTCCACTGGGATCCCTCCTTTTCCGTTCTCAGAGGTTGGATCGAGGCCCAAAGGCCGTCTTCTGTCGTTGTCATCATGGACAGAAATACTGAGAAGCATTGTCTTCCGGCCTTGAATGCTCATTTGCCTCCCGGGACGCAATTCTTGCAAATGGCCGGGGTTGGCGAGCAGGTCAAATCCCTCGAGCACGCCCATGCTCTGTGGGATAGCCTGGACGGACTGGGTGTGGACCGGAGAGGTCTTATTGTACCCCTTGGTGGAGGAACCATTACGGACCTCGCTGGGTTTGCAGCTTCCACATACCTGAGAGGTGTCGCCTGCTGGTCCATTCCCACGTCACTCCTTGCCATGGTGGACGCGAGCATTGGAGGGAAAACCGGCATCAACTTCCAAGGATTGAAGAACCGCATTGGAACCTTCACGATGCCAACGGGGGTCAGCATACATCCGGGTTTTCTCAACACCCTTCCAGAACGGGAATGGAGAAGCGGTTTGGCCGAGCACATCAAGCACATGCTGATTCACGCCGATGGGTGTCTGGATGGTGTTGAATTGCTCGAACCCAATGGGACTGACTGGACCGAGCTGGCGAAGAGCCTTTCGCTTTCGGTGCGCATCAAAAGTGACATCGTGAAACGCGACACGACAGAAACTTTGGGCATCCGCGAGCACTTGAATTTCGGACACACTGTCGGCCATGCGCTGGAAAGCTGGGCCTTGGAGACCGGTCAGGATGTCCGACATGGGGAAGCGATTGCTTGGGGCATGCAGATATCCTTAAAAATGAGTGAGCTGCATGCCGACTGTCCAAATCTGGGTGCCGGATCTTGTGATGAGATCATTGATCTGCTCCGAAAGGTGGTTCCCCTTCCGTCTCAAGTACCGAGTGCTGAAGTCCTCTGGAAGTTCATGTTGACGGACAAGAAGAACCAAAGCGGCACGGTTCACGAAGTCTTGCTGAATGGCATCGGCCAACCTCTGTCTGGAATCGAAATCGAATTTGGCGCATTGGAATCGGCCATCGCCGAGCTCACCTGATCGTTCCAAAGTTGAGCAGACGCGGTGAACGTGCCCACAGGCCTTAATTTCGCAAAATGGAGGTGAGCATCCTCGACGTAGCCCATTTGCTGAACGGACGCACGGATGAGATTCCATCCGGCACACTCTCCGGATTTGCGGGCATTGAAGAAGCCACAGAAGGAGACTTGACTTTTCTGGCCAACCCAGCCTACGAAGGGCATTTGTATACCACCAAAGCGACGGCCGTTCTGGTGGCCGAGGATTTCGTCCCGTCGTCACCCATTGGCACCGGCACGTGCCTGATTCGGGTAGAAGATCCTTATGCGGCGATGGCACATTTGATGCAGAAGTATGCGGAGGACAAGCCTGAAAGAAAGGATGCGCCACCTTCCATTCACCCAAGTGCAGTCATCGCAGAGAGCGCTGAAATTTCTTCTGATGTGCAGATCGGTGCGCTTTGCGTGGTGGGCGCACAAACGAGGATTGGAAAAGGAACCCGTTTGCTAGCCGGCAGCAACGTGGGCGAGCAGTGCATTCTGGGTGAAAATTGTCTATTGGGTGTGCGCAGCATCGTGGGCGATCAGAGCGTCTTGGGCGACCGATGCGTCCTCCAATCAGGTGCCATCATTGGTTCTGATGGATTCGGCTTCGCCCCGACCGATCATGGTTACGAGAAGATTCCACAATTGGGAAATGTCATTTTGGGATCGGACTGTGAGGTGGGTGCCGGCACGACCATTGACCGTGCAACCCTCGGTTCCACGGAACTTGGCAACGGAGTCAAACTGGACAATCTGATCCAAGTCGCCCACAATGTGCGCATTGGTGAGCACACCGTCGTAGCTGCTCAAACCGGTATTGCAGGATCTACCACCATCGGATCGCATTGCATGATAGGAGGACAGGTTGGCATCAACGGACACATCAATATCGCCGATCGCACGCGGATTGCGGCAAAAAGCGGCATCACGGCCAGCATCACCACACCGGGTCAAGTGATGCAGGGAAACCCGGCCCAGCCCATTCGCAAGCATCAGGAAATGCAGCTCGCCTTGCGCAAATTGGCGAGGGAATTCAACCGCCAGCAGTCCCGCCAGAACGGCGCATCTGCTCCATCCACCCCTTGATCCACAGAACCGGCACGAAAATGAATCAGGAGAACCACGCAGCAAACGTTTCGCTTCAGCGCACCCTTGCCTCTTCTTTCTCGTTGGAGGGCATCGGACTGCACACCGGTCATCGGACCCAAATCACCGTGCGACCTGCGGAGGCCGACCATGGCTATGTCTTTCAGCGGACCGACCTTGAGGGTGCCCCCACCGTGCCGGCAGACTGCGATCTGGTGGTCGAGACCCGACGCGGGACCACGCTGGAAAAAGGAGGCGTTCGCATCCATACGACGGAGCACCTGTTGGCTGCCCTCTATGGATGTGGCATAGACAACGCCCTCATTGAAATCAATGGTCCCGAGGTTCCCATCATGGACGGGAGCAGTTGGCCTTTCGTAGCCCACATCGAAGAAGTTGGTGCGGTTGAGCTGGAAGCAAAGCGTCACATTCTGAGGCTCACCGAGTCGATCACCTACCACGATGGCAAAGGAGTGGAAATGCTCGCCGTTCCGCCTGTGGGAAGTGA
>JAURDB010000134.1 GCA_030828175.1 Flavobacteriales bacterium | reverse complement strand
GCAGCTGATTGAAGACATGAGGAAGCTCAAGGTGTTGCCCGGAGAAGAAATCCTGCACGTACTGCCTCAGGAATTTACGGTGGATGGGGAGCCCGGAATCAAAGAACCGGTGGGACACACAGGGGTGCGGCTCGAAGCCAACTTCCACATCATCACCGGGCAAACTTCAGCGGCCAAAAACATTTATCGCTGTATCAAGCGCGCGGGCTTGCAGGTGGACCAGCTGATCCTGGAACCCATCGCCTCGAGCTGCGCGGTTCTGAGCGAAGAAGAAAAGGAAGCCGGCGTGGCCCTCGTCGACATCGGTGGAGGCACCACGGACATTGCCATCTTCCAAGAGGGCATCATCCGCCACACAGCGGTGATTCCCTTCGGAGGCAACGCGATCACCGACGACATCAAGCAAGGGTGCGGCGTCCTGAAAAAGCACGCAGAAGCTCTCAAGAACAAGTTTGGATCTGCACTCGAACAAGAGATGGCCGAAGATGAAATCGTGGTGATCCCGGGGCTGTCCGGTCGCGCACCCAAAGAAGTGTCGCGAAGGAACATCGCCGGCATCATCCAAGCCCGCATGGCGGAAATCATTGAACACGTCCATTACGAAATCAAGAACAGTGGACTGGAGCGCGAGCTCATCGGAGGCATTGTGGTCACCGGCGGCGGAAGCCAACTGCGCCACGTGCGACAGCTGTTCGAGTATGTGACCACTATGGACTGCCGGATTGGATTCCCCAACACCCATCTCGCGCAAGCACCGGACCGCAGTCTGACGGCACCGATTTACGCCACCGGCATCGGCCTCGTCCTGCTCGGTTTCGAACATGCCGCACCGGGCAATTTAGAGGATACCCGCCTGCAGGAAAGCAAGGAAACCATGGCAGGACCGAAGCGTTTCCTGCAGAAAATCAAGGACTTCTTCGAAGACGAGCTTCCGGACTAATCTCCAAAGGCTCCTCCACCAAATCCTGTTTTCAACTACCCGACGGTGGAAGGAAAGGCAAAAGCCCCCTTCAATAGCATGGACATAAATCCGTTATTGTCCCGCACTTACGAGGGAAGGACCACCGAGTAACAACAGAACTGAAAACCTAAGGAAACAGCCAGATGGAATTCGATCTTCCCATAATATCCGGTTCCCCGATCAAGGTCATTGGTGTAGGTGGCGGCGGCTCCAATGCCGTCAATTACATGTACCAGCAGGGGATCAAGGGCGTAGACTTCATTGTCTGCAACACGGACAACCAGGCTTTGGAAGCCTCCAACGTGCCGATTCGCCTGCAATTGGGCAAAACCCTCACCGCAGGGCAAGGCGCTGGCAGCATTCCGGAGACGGGCAGGAATGCCGCGATCGAAAATCTCGATGACGTCCTGGAACAATTGGGTGAAAACACCACCATGGTCTTTGTGACCGCAGGCATGGGCGGAGGCACCGGTACGGGTGCAGCCCCGGTCATCGCCAAAGCATGCAAGGACCTCGGAATTTTGACCGTGGGCATCATCACCGTCCCCTTCAACTTTGAAGGCCGCAGACGCGCCAACCAAGCCGGTGAAGGTTTGGAGGAAATGCGTGCGGCAGTGGATACCCTGCTCGTCATTCGCAATGACAAACTGCGTGAGCTTTTCGGCAACCTGACCCTCAAGCAAGCCTTCTCCAACGCCGATGAAGTCCTCTGCACGGCAGCGAAAGGGATCGCTGAAGTCATCACGCTTACGGGAGACATCAACGTCGACATGAACGACGTCAAGACCGTCATGCGCGACTCCGGTGCCGCCATCATGGGAGCGGGAAGTGCCAGTGGCGAAGGACGTGCCATGACCGCGGTCACAGAAGCGCTAGAATCGCCATTGCTCAATGACAGCGATATCACCGGGGCCAACTTTGTCCTGCTGAATATTACCTATGGCACGGAGGAAATCCTGATGGATGAAATCTCGGAAATCACCGATTACATCCAAGATCAAGCGGGTGCTACGGCTGAAGTCATTTGGGGATACGGTCACGACGAATCCCTGGGCGACAAAATCTGCGTGACCGTCATCGCCACCGGATTCGAAGCCTCTTCGAAACTACCCGAAGGCCCGAGCATCAGAACGCATTCCCTGCAAGACAATGCACAGGAAATCAAGGCCCCGCTCCAGGGTCCATTGGGTTCCGGCACCGTCTTCACTTCTGACACACATGCTCCGAACTTGGCGGATGACGATGAACCCCGACTGAAGGAATCCCAGGAGGTTTCTCCTCAAGCCCCCAGTACGGATGAAATCCTGCTCAACAACACCTGGGAGGCAGAAGACATTACCTCAACTGTCCCTCAAGCAGCTACCGACCTTTTCGGTCCCATCCAGCCTACGGACGGTGAAGAAGTGAGCCTGGTTCTCAAAGAGAACACGCCCCCGGTTGAACCCGCTGCCCCTGAAATCATTCAGGAAATGCCCATCTCCAATCCAGTTGAAGAACCCACTCCCATTCAACGTGTTGGGGACTTCAGTGTGCTGGACATGGACGACCCGAACGATGCGTCCCTCATCCCCGATGAACTCGATGGGGTATCGTTCACCAACGAAAAAGCCCACGAAATTGAAGAAACGGTTCCGGAAAATGTGCCGCCTACTGAATCCGACCCTTCTCCGGTAACCTCACAAGCGCAGCCGATTCCACAACCGTTTCCGCAGCCCAAATTTACCCCCGCACCCAAGCCCGAGGTGGCTCCTTCATCTCCGGACCTCATACAGAGGATGGCCCAAAGGCACCAGAGCATCGAGGAGTACACCAAAAGGCTCCGCACGCCCAGCGGATTGACCGATCTCGAAAACGAGCCTGCCTACAAGCGTCGGAACTTCCAACTAAGCGAGACCCCTTCCAGTACAGACTCACAAGCCACGCGCGTGAGCATCGACGAAGAAACCGGTGGGCTGAAGACCGACAATCCGTTCTTGCACGATAACGTGGACTGAGCCGGTCATGACGCTACAGGATCAGATCAGTGCGGACATGAAGGAGGCCATGAAGGCCAAAGACAAGGTGCGCCTTGCCGCCCTTCGGGACATCAAGTCCAAGATCATGCTCGCTGTGACGGAATCCGGCGGCGCAGATGCGCTCGACGACGGCGCCGTATTGAAAATCCTGTCCAAACAGCTCAAACAGCGCGAGGACACCCTGGCCATCTACTTGGAACAAGGGCGTCAGGACCTCGTGGACGAAGAACAAGCCCAAGCCGAGGTGATCCGGCAATACCTGCCCCAACCCCTGAGCCCAGAAGAACTTGAGGCGGGTGTGAAAGCCATCGTCGATGAACTCGACGCCACGAGTATGGCAGATATGGGGCGCGTGATGGGCGCCGCCTCTGCAAAGTTTGCAGGACGCGCTGACGGCAAGGCCATCAGCGCCATCGTCCGGGGCCTTTTGGCCTGAATTGGACCCTTTCAGAGGATTTGGCATATTCCCGTTCCATCGTTGGGTGGAAAGTACATACCCTTGTCTGGTAATTCATGACAATGGAATTGAACGTTATTCTCTTCCAAGTGTTTTGAAGTATCAAACAACAAGGTCCGATTCCCATTATCAAACCCAACCCATAACATGTATACACTCATACTCTCTGCCGCCCTTGCAATGACTCCGCTCCTTGACACGACTGAAGGTGGAACCGAACCCGCGAAGCAGACGGTGAATACCAAGCAAAGCACGATCACCTGGATCGGCAACAAAGTGACCGGCAGCCACAATGGCGACATTCAGATCAGCAACGGTTACATCAATGTGCAGGAGGGCATGGTGACCGGCGCTTCGGTCATCATCGACATGACGAGCATCAACACCACCGATCTCGAAGGTGGAAGCAAGGAGAGCCTCGATGGCCACCTCAAGAGCGATGACTTCTTTGGCGTGGAGCAATTTCCGACCGCCCAGTTCGAACTCATCAGCCTAAACCCGCTGCGTGCCGCCAATGGCATGAACTACTCCGCCATGGGCACCGTCACCATCAAGGGACGCACGGCCGAAGTGGCCTTCCCTGTCAAGGTGGAAATGGGCAAGTCGGAAACGACCATCTCCGGCGAGATGATCCTGGACCGTTCCAACTTCGACGTCCGCTTCCGAAGCAAGTCATTCTTCGACCCCGCAGAGCTGGGTGACAAGTTGATTTATGACGAATTCACCATCGGATTCACGCTGAAGACCAGCTGAAACCCGGCTGCTACAACGAACTTGAAAAGCCCTTGAAGCCCCTCGCTTCAAGGGCTTTTTCGTTGGAAACACCTCGGATCAATGCAGGATGAGCCGGACATCCAGCCCCCACCAACTGCCATCGAGAATGCGCTGGACTTCCCGCAAGTCCGCATCCCCTTGCCCCACATTCCATCGGGCGACCAGACCCCCTTGAAAGAGGGGCTGAATCAAAGGGCGCAAGGCACCCCCAATGTGCA
>JAURDB010000133.1 GCA_030828175.1 Flavobacteriales bacterium | reverse complement strand
TCGTTCAGCATGCCGCCCTTGGAGTTTGAATACGTTGCTTATGTCTATGATTACGATACGGGCATGCCCATTGAGGGAGCTACCGTCACGGTAACGGGCAGCGATGGAGAGAGCGTATCTGCCACCAGTGATGCTGAAGGCGGTGTGGAAGACGGAAATTGGGAAATCGGAGCAGAAAGCACATACTCCGTTGACATTTCCAAGGAGGGCTTCATCAGCGCGGGAGATCAATTCAGCACGGTGGGTCTGTCCAAGTCGACCAACTTCATCAAGGAGTATTTGCTCCGCGAGGTGGTGACGAACGAGGATTACCCGATGCCCCTTGTCCAATATGAGTTTGCCAAGGCCGATTTGGTCGTGAGTGCCGAGTGCAATTCCAAGGACTCATTGGACTACTTGGTCGATCTTCTGGAGCGCAACCCAACGTTCGTCATTTCACTGGAAGCCCACACGGACACCCGCGGTGGAGACGCCGCGAACGATGAGTTGAGCCAGCGTCGTGCAGAGACATGCGTGAACTACCTGGTGGAGCGTGGAATCGATCGCCAGCGTCTACAGCCCATCGGTCGAGGAGAGAAAATGCCTTTGATCAGCGATGCTGAGATTGCGGCATTGGCCACCGATGAGGAGCGAGAGGCGGCGCACCAGATGAACCGCCGCACCGTTTTCCGCATCACCAGCTTCGATTACGTCCCCAAGTGACGAAAAGGGCCGTGGACGCCTCCATAAAGGACCGATACGCCAAGCGCGGTGTGTCCTCCGGAAAGGAGGAAGTGCACGCGGCCATTGCAGGAATCGACAAAGGACTTTTCCCAAAGGCCTTTTGCAAAGTGGTTCCGGATGACTTGACGGGCAGTGAGGAGCATTGTCTTGTGATGCACGCCGATGGTGCGGGCACGAAGAGTGCGCTTGCCTGGATTTATTGGAAGGAGACCGGAGATCTGTCGGTTTGGAAGGGGATTGCCCAAGACGCATTGGTGATGAACATCGATGACCTCCTTTGCGTAGGGGCCACCGGTCCGATCTTGGTGAGTTCCACCATCGGGCGCAACAAGCGCCTTGTGCCCGGCGAAGTCATCTCAGCCTTGATCCAAGGCACGGAGGAATTGATGGCCGAGTGGAGGAATTGGGGGCTCGATGTGCGGGGGACAGGAGGAGAAACTGCCGACCTGGGAGACCTCGTCCGCACCGTGGTCGTGGACTCCACAGTGGTCTGCCGCATGCGGAGAGAAGACGTCATCGACAATGCCCGCATCCAGGAAGGAGACGTGATTGTCGGACTGGCCAGCGATGGTCAGGCCCACTATGAGAAGGATTGGAACGGAGGCACGGGCAGCAATGGTCTGACCAGTGCACGTCACGATCTGTTTGGTCCGGGCTGGCGCGAGAAATACCCCGAGTGCAGCGATCCTGGAATGGATGCCGAACTCGCGTACACTGGACCCTTTGATATTACGGATGCGGTAGACGGCGTGCCGGTGGATGCCGGAAAACTGGTGCTCTCTCCGACGCGGACTTACGCTCCGGTCATGGTGGATCTGTTCCAAGAGGGGAGGGACCCATTGCATGGACTTGTTCACTGCAGTGGGGGAGGGCAGACCAAGGTGCTTCATTTTGCCTCGACCGACCTCCACATTGTCAAAGACAATCTCTTTCATACTCCACCGCTCTTTGCATTGATTCAAAAGCACAGTGGAACCGATTGGCACGAGATGTACCAGGTGTACAACATGGGCCACAGGCTCGAAGTGTACACCACCCCAGAGCACGCTGAGAAGGTCATGGCCGTAGGTGAGAAGCACGGCGTACGCGCCCAGGTTGTCGGGCGAGTTGAGTCCCGGACGGACGGGATGCCCCGGCTCACCATCCACGGCCCAGAAGGCCTGGAAACTTATGCCTGAAATGGAGGGGCTACTGGACCAACTCGCGGTTCTCGAAGACCGGCACCGCGAGCTGTCCATGCGCATCATTGACCCGGGGGTGATTTCCGATCCGATCGCGTATCGGGCCGCCATGCAGGATTACAACCGTTTGGACCCTTTGGTCAAGCTGATTGCCGAGTACAAACAGTCCGGGGAAGCATTGCGCGCCGCCCGCCAGGACGCGAAGAGCAAAGACGCAGAATTGGCGGAGATGGCGGCCGAGGAGGTGGAAAGACTTGGGGCCGAAATGGCGGTGGTGTTCCGGCAACTGCAAGAGGCCTTGGTGCCGGACGACCCAAGCGATGGGAGGGATTGCATGTTGGAGGTTCGCGCGGGAACGGGGGGAGACGAGGCCGCTCTTTGGGCGGGAGACCTCTTGCGGATGTATCAGCGCTACGCGGAAAGCCGGGGTTGGACGTTCGAGGTGGTGAGTGCCCATGATGGATCAGCGGGAGGTTTCAAGGAGGTCGTGGTCCGCATCGCGGGAAGTGCCGTATTTGGACACCTCAAGTATGAAAGTGGAACCCACAGGGTTCAGCGAGTGCCCGCTACCGAATCCCAGGGACGCATCCATACGAGTGCGGCCACAGTGGCGATCCTTCCGCAAGCAGAACAGGAGGATTTCGAACTCGATTTACGCGATGTGAGGAAGGATACTTTCCGGGCTAGCGGAGCAGGGGGTCAACACGTAAACAAGACGGAAAGCGCGGTGCGTTTGACACACCTCCCGACAGGGGTGGTGGTGGAGTGTCAGGACGGCAGGTCCCAACACGCCAATTACGATCAGGCGCTGGCTGTCCTGCGCACGCGGCTTTGGGAGGCAGAGGACAGGGCGCGCCGCGCGAAAGAAGCCGAGGAGCGCAAGTCGCAGGTCGGAACTGGCGACAGGTCCGGAAAGATTCGGACCTACAATTACCCGCAAGGGAGGGTGACCGACCACCGCATCGGGTTGACGCTGCATGCCTTGGAGCGCATGCTCGGCGGAGACCTTCAAGAGATGGTGGATGCCTTGCGCCTCACCGAGCGGACCGAGCGGTTGAAACAAGCGGGAATCCCCTTGGATGGGTGACCGATTCCGGTGATGTGGCGCAATATCTTCGCGCCCCATGGACCGGCAGAAACTCATCGACACCATTCGGACCAAGTCTTCCTTTCTCTGTGTAGGGCTGGATCCCGATCCGGCTCGAATGCCTCCCCATTTGGGAAAGGGCCCCGAGGCCATTTTGGCTTTCAACCGTGCCATCATTGAGGCGACCTCAGACCTTGCCGTGGCATTCAAACCCAACGTGGCGTTCTACGAATCGCTGGGGGCAGACGGTTGGGCCGTCCTTCAGGAAACGATGGCTGCCATACCGGATGGGTGCCTGAAAATTGCCGATGCCAAACGGGGAGACATCGGCAATACGGCGACGCGATACGCCCAAGCCGCTTTCGAAGCGTGGGGAGCAGATGCCGTGACCGTGGCTCCCTATATGGGACGCGACAGCGTGGAGCCTTTCCTGGCCTTCGAGGACAAGTGGACCATCCTTTTGGCTGCCACATCCAATCCCGGAGCGGAGGACTTTGAATTCCATGGCGCTGATGAGGGCGCACCTCTGTGGCGGCGCGTGCTCGAGGTGAGCGGCACCTATGAAGGGGCCGAGCGCCTGATGTACGTGGTGGGAGCGACGCGGCCGGAATGGCTGGCCGAGGTGCGGGCGGTGGTGCCAGACCGCTTCTTGCTCGTCCCCGGTGTGGGGGCACAGGGGGGGACATTGGAATCCGTCTGCGAAGCAGGCTGGTCAGAAGAATTGGCGGGAGGACTGCTTGTGAACGTGGGGCGCAGCCTCATGTATGCGTCCCAGGGTTTTGATTTTGCCGAAGCGGCCCGTTCCGAAGCCCGGCGATTGCAAGAGGCCATGGCGGAAGAATTGGATCGTTCCCGCTAAATTCCCCTCGTGTTCTACCGATTCAAGACCTTCAGTCGAATCGCTTTCTCCTTGGGGATTGTAGCGGGTGTCATTGTGGTCGGTAGCATCGGATTCATGGTGTTGGAAGGGTATACCTTCATTGAGGCCTTCTACATGACCATGATTACGGTCAGCACAGTGGGGTTTCGGGAGGTCCATGAACTGAGTCCCAAGGGAATGGTGTTCACTTCCCTGCTCATCATCTTCTCCATCGGTACATTCGCCTATACCATTTCCGCGATCACGACCTATTTCGTGGCGGGGGAATACCGGGATCTTTTCAAAGCCAGGAAATTGGAACGCACCATCGACAACCTCAAAGGCCATGTGATCGTCTGCGGCTACGGCCGTGTAGGCGAAAAGGCTTACGCCGACCTCATTTACAAGGGCTACACCACCGTCATTGTGGAGAAGGACGAAGAGCTCGTAGGCAACCTCCGTGAAGACTTGACTCCCCTTGTCATCGTTGGAGACGCCACGCGCGATGACCGGCTCATTGCGGCAGGAGTGGACCACGCCCGCGCCGTCATTTGCACCCTCCCGAGCGATGCGGACAATTT
>JAURDB010000132.1 GCA_030828175.1 Flavobacteriales bacterium | reverse complement strand
TAGGCCAGGGAACGGGATTGTCAAACACGATCGCATTTATGAAGTACCATAGAGCCCGTTTCGTAATCGAACCCGGACGATAGTGGTCATTATTGAAAGTGTCGAGTCTGACGCGGGTCATGAGAAGAGGGCGCGTTGGGCCGCAAGATGGGCCGGGCTGAGCAGGCATTGCGCGTGGGTGTGCCTGGAACTTTCGACAAGTTCGTCTTGGCTGAGGTCCAGAAGCGCGCTGGCGGCGGCGTGCCATTTGTCGACCTCCAGGGGAAGGCAGTGCACTGAATCTCCGTGTTCCATGGCGGACCAAGCGGTTTGGTCGGATACGATGGCGGGCCGGGCGCAGGCTACAGCTTCGGCGACGGCATGGCCGAAGTTCTCGTTGAAACTTGGCACGAGCACCAGCTGTGCCCATCCGAATTGGGCCGCTGTCTCGTGAGGGGGCACCGGCCCTTCAAGTTTCAGTTCGACGAAATCCATGGCCTTCGCTTGAGCCTGTAACCGTCCCGCCTCTTCCTTGTCTTCGAGTGGGCCGACGATGTGGTAGACGACAGGTCGGTCGGGGCCGGAAAGGGACTGCGCCAACGCCAACCCGAAGCTGTAGTTCTTGATGGGGTGCACCCGGCCCACGCTGAGCAGACGGATGGCCGAAGGGATGTGACCTTCTGGGTGTCCTTCTGGGTGTCCTTCTGAACGTCTTTCTGGGAAGTCTTCTTCCGCGGGATATGGCAAGGGTTGGAACGGGACCGGGAGGTTCAAGGCCGTCTGGATTTCGGCTTGGGGAAACCAAGCGCGGATTTCGCTGGCTTCCTGTTCCGTGCTGGCATGCCACGTGAGGTTGCTGTAACGTCCGGTCAGGCGTTGGGCAGCGAGCCAAAGCCGCTTGCGCCACGGTTTGATCGAAAGGGCGCCCGTACCGAGCATGCCGCGTGGTGCTAAAGTCGTCGGTACGCCCATTGCGCGGGCCACCTTCCACGGCAGTCGACTGAAAGGACCGCTGTAGAGGCTGTTCAGGTACAACCGGTCGGGTTGTACTTCTACCAAAATGCGCCGCCATACCTCTGCCGTCCATTCTTCGGGGGAGAGATAGCGCACTTGTGCTTTGCCTACTGTGGTCCATTTGCCGGAGACGCCGAGGGGTTCTTCGGCGCCGAGATCGCGGTTGCCACAGACGATGCGGAAGTCGAATTCGTCGCCCAATGCTGCGATGAGGTTGGCTACACTTCGGATGGGGCCGCCGGCGCGGAAAGCGGGCAGGTACCAGTCGATGGCGACCAGCACCACCGGTCGGGATGCGGCATGCTCACTCGAGGCCATGTCGATCGATCCATTGTCCGAGCGCCACCAGGGTCCAGACCCTTGACCACGTCACGCGGCCGGATTCGAATCCTGTCCACAGGTCCTGAACGGCTGCGGGGTTCAGGATGTCGCGGCGCGTCAGGGCGTCGAGACCGGCGTGGCAGGTGTCGGCCAAGGGGCCGCGCATCCAGACATCCCAGGGGAGGGTAAAGCCCATTTTGGGCCGGTCGATGATTTCACGGGGCAGCCGTTCGCCCAATGCTTGGGTCAAGAGTTCCTTGGGCGTGTTCGGCCACTTGATCGGGTCGGCGATGGCCAACGCCGTTTCCACAAGGCGATGGTCCAAGAAGGGGACGCGCACCTCAAGGGCGTGCGCCATGGACATCTGGTCGGTGTCGCGGAGCAGCACGTGTTGCATGTAGGTGTGCATTTCCGCGAGGCTGATGCGGCTCAAGACAGGCAGGTCCAAGCCGGGCTTCACATCGAGGTGGCTGCGGCACCATGTGGCCACGCTGTCAGGCGGCGCATCGAGCTGGGTCAGGCGCCGCACGTCGGGTTCGAGGAGCACGCGGCGGCTGACAGGATAGGTGGAGGCGGGATCCAAAGCGTCGCCTGCCAACAGGGTGGCGAGTTTGTCGGCGGCCATGCTGGGTCGGGCGGTGCGATAGGCGGCTCCGGCTAGGCGGCGCAGTCCCTTTGGCCATGCCATGGCCCACCGTTTTTCGAGCAGTTCGACGGTGCGCTTGAAGACGGGGTAGCCGGCAAAAAGCTCGTCCCCCCCGAGACCGCTCAAGGCCACAGTGATGCCGGCTTTTTTTGTGGCCTGGCTGACCACATACGTGTTCGGGCCATCGCCGCTCGGGTGGTCCGTTGCGGCCAGTGCGTCGGGGACGGCCTCCAGGAAGTCGTCCACCGACAAGCGAATCTCGTGGTGTTCCGTATTGAACTTCTCGGCGATGACCCTCGCGTATTGGCTCTCGTCGAACGCGTCTTCCTGGAAGGCCACATTGAACGTTGAAACGCGCCGGTCGCCCACCTCCGTCATCAGCGCCACAACGGCAGAGGAGTCGATGCCCCCCGACAGGAAGGCGCCGAAGGGAACGTCGGACCGCATGCGCAGCCGCACGCTGTCCATCAACAGCTCCCGTACTCTTTGCTGCGCGGGCGCAGCAGCGTAGGTCCACGGTTCACCGGCCTCGGCATGGGTTCGGCCCGCCGTGGCGGCGTCCCACCACGGTTCCACGGTCACCTCATTGTCGTCGGCCCAGAGCAAATGGCCGGCCGGCAGCATTTCCACGCCCTCGATCAAGGTGCCGGGACCATGCACCGTCTGGTAGCGCAGGAAATCCACGAGCCCGCCCCGATCCAATCTGCGCGGGATGCGCTCCGAGGCGAGCAGCGCCCGCACCTCGCTGGCCCACAGCAGCTGGTTGTCGCTCTGAAACAAGTACAAGGGCTTGATGCCCATGCGGTCGCGGGCGAGCAGCAGGCACTCTTCCTGTCGATCCCATAGGGCAAAGGCGAACATGCCGTTGAACCGGGAAAGGGCGTCGGTTCCCCATGCTTTGAGCGCGGCGAGTACCACTTCGGTATCTCCGCTGGTCCGGAAAGGGTAGTCGGTGAGTTCGGTGCGGAGTTCCACATAGTTGTAGACCTCACCATTGAAGGCAATCACGTAGCGACCACAGGCGCTCTCCATGGGCTGGTTGGCCCCTTCGGAAGTATCGAGGATGCTGAGCCGGCGGTGGCCAAGCACGACCTGCTGTTCATCGGTCCAATGCCCCTCCGCGTCGGGCCCGCGGTGGGCCAGGGCAGCGGTCATGTTGTGGGTGGCGGTCAGTGCCGCGCTGTCCCCCCGCCCATGGATGCCGGTAATGCCGCACATGGCTCAGGTTTCCGGATCGTCGCCGTAATGACGGTCACCATAGCCGTAACCGTATCCCCCATAGCCGGTGTAGCTGCCATATCCGCCGTATCCGTACCCATAGCTGTACAGGTATCGGTAGGCATACTTCGATGCATAGTAGCGCCAACGGGTGGGGACGATGCCGTTGAGAACCATGCTCACATGGTCGATGCTGTTTTGCTCGAGCAAGTCCTCCAACTGGCGCATGCCGCGCACATTGGCCCGCTTGATGTTGGCCACGAGCAGGGCCCGGTCCACGTGCTTCATGAGCACGAGCGCGTCGGTGATCAGGAGAATGGGGGGCGTGTCAATGACCACGAAATCGTAAGCCTTGCGCGCTTCCGCGACCATGGCGTCGACGCGGTCGCTGATGGCCAGCTCGGACGCGTTGGGGGGAATGGGTCCCGAGGTGAGAACGTCCAAATCCGCGACTTCCGTGCGCTGGACCGCTTCTTGCCAAGCGGTCTTGCCGATGAGGTACCCGCTGAGGCCAATGCCGCGCTCCAATCCGAGGGCCTTGTGCACGCGCGGTTTGTGGAGGTCAAAGTCGATGAGCAAGGTGCGCTTTCCGGCCTGGGCGAGGAGGGCCGCCATGTTGGTGGCCGTAAAGGTCTTTCCTTCGCCGGGGTGCATGCTGCTCACGAGGATGGTGTTCTGCCCGTCCTTGTTCAGCAGATATTGGAGGTTGGTGCGCAACCCCCGGAAGGCCTCCGTCGTGGGGTGGCGCGGGCTTTTCGAAGAAACGAGGACGTACTCGCTCTCTGCGATGTCCTCATAACGCGGGATGCCTCCGCTCACCGGAATTTTGGTGGCCTCCCGCAGTTCATTGACACTCTCGATCCGTTCGAACAGCAAGAGGCGCAATACCGCAATGGCGACCGCCAGGGCCAAGCCGAAGAGGGTGTAATTGCGGATGGTCTTGGGCTTGTCCGGGCCGGTAATGCCCATCGAACGCGCCTGCTCGATGATGTTGGCGTTGGATGTGATGGCCGCCCGGGCAATGAGGTTGGTGGCGCGCTGCTCCAAAAGGTAGCCGTAGAACTTGTCGCTGATGGCCAACCGCCGCTCGATGGCCAGGATCTCCCGCTCGCTCTTGGGAAGCCTGAACAGCTTGGCTTCCAAAGCACTCACCCGGCTGTCCAATTCGCTGGATTCGGATTCCAGCATTTCCCGGGCTCCACCGATGTAATCGAAGAGGCTCAAACGCGTGGTGGAAATGAGGGAGTCCAGCCGCTTGACCTGAAAACTGCTCGGCGTGACGTCCAGCAGCATTTGCGTGCGTTGCAACTGCAGGTCGTAGAGCTGACC
>JAURDB010000131.1 GCA_030828175.1 Flavobacteriales bacterium | reverse complement strand
GTTCGTTTCAACCCTGCTTTTTCCGCAAGGTCGGTTTGCGTCCAGCCGCGCTGCTTGCGGAAATGCCGAAGTTGGGAACCGATGCGGGTAGGGTCGGCCATGGTTCAAACGGACGCCACAACGGATTGGACCACGTCCAGCTTGGAGGTGAGCAGGCGTTCAATGCCATCTTTCAGGGTGGCTGTGGAGGAGGGACAACCGGCACAGGCGCCGCGCAGACGCACGTGAACGGTTCCCTCCACGAATGCCCGGAAGTCAATGGCGCCTCCGTCGGCTTCTACGGCTGGGCGAACGAACTCCTCCAAGAGTGCCACAATGGCCTCATCGTGCTCGGTGGGGACGATATCGGCGTCGTTCAATGCCACTGCATCGGGCATTTCACCGCCCTTGCCTGCTACATCGGCAGGGGCCTTGGGCTCAAATGGGGGAACCTTCTCCACGGCGGTTTCATGCTCGGACAACCAAGTCTGGATGTACTCGCGCATTTGCATGGTGATCATCTCCCATCCGATGGTGTCGTCCTTGGTGACCGAAACGAAGCTGCCGCTGATGAATACACCGGCGACGAAGGGGAAGTTGAACAGTTCTTCGGCGAGGCTGGAATACCCGACCGCGGCGGACTTGCTGTTGAATTCGGCCTGAGATGCGCCCTCAATGAGGGGGCGATCGGCCACGAACTTCATGACCTCTGGATTCGGGGTCATTTCCGCGTAAACGCTGACGGGTTGGCTCATGAAGCGAATATCGAACAGTTGGCCTTGTCAAGTACATGGACGTGCACATGCGTGCATATGCAGGTTCCCGATATCTTGCCGGTCCCGATTCACCACCCGCCATGAACCGCATTTTTTTCCTTGTGTCCGTCGTCCTGCCGTCCTTCTGGGGCATGGGCATTTTCGCCCAGTCGGGTTCCACCTTCCCAGTAAATGGAACGCCTGATGTGCGCGCGGAACTGCACGTCTACGAGGGCGCGACCCTTCACCTGAATTCCGATGAAACGCTGATCGATGGCTACATCGCTGTCCGGCGCGGTAGAATCGAAGCGGTGGGATCCGGCACGTTCACGACCTCGGAGCCCGCGGTCCGTCACGACCTGTCCGGCAAGGAGATTTACCCTTCGTTTGTAGACCTCTATTCCGGTTGGGGTGTAAAAAAGGGGGAGCGAGCCGGTTGGGACGGAAAGCCCCATTACGAAAGGGAGGATACCGAGACAGCCATGGGTTGGAACAGTGCGTTGCACCCAGAATTTGATGCTGCCGGGGCATTTGTGCCGGGCAAGAAGGCCGATGCGTACCGTTCCGGCGGTTTTGGTGCAGTGGTGGCCCACCGCGAGGATGGCATTGTTCGGGGAACGGCAGCGTTGGTGGCGCTTTCCGATGATGCCCATGACGCCGTATTAGAGCCCCGTGTCGCTGCGTGGCACAGCTTTTCTAAGGGATCCTCCCAGCAGAGTTATCCGAGTTCCTTGATGGGGAGCATCGCCCTGTTGCGCCAGACTTTTTGCGATGCCGAATGGTATGCTCAATTCGATGCGCCAGAGGAGCGGAACCTTTCTTTGGAGGCGTTCAACGCGGCGTCCGATTTGCCGCACTTCTTTGCGGCGGGCAATTGGCAGGATGTTCTGCGCTCTGACAAAGTGGGCGATGAATTTGGTGTGCAATACGCCTTCCTCGGAGGAGGGGATAGCTACCGTCGATTGGATGAAGTAGCGGCATCAGGTGGTGCCATGATTGTTCCGGTGGACTTTCCGTCGGCCATCGATGTCAGCGACCCTTACTTGGCGCGGTTGGTTTCCCTTTCCGAGATGAAGCACTGGGAGTGGGCACCAGAGAATCCCGGCCGTGTGTCGGCTGCGGGCATCCCGATGGCCCTTACCATGAACGGTGTGGACAAAGGCCCAGAATTCCTGTCGAACGTGCGCAAGGCTGTGGCCAAAGGCTTGCCTGCGGAAAAAGCGTTGGATGCTTTGACCCGGGTTCCGGCGGAGATGATCGGCGCTTCGGACCGCGTCGGCCAGATCGCTGTGGGACGCGAGGCCAACTTCCTCGTTTGTGATGGTCCCTTGTTCGAGGATGGCACAACGTTGCATTGGAATGTGGTACAAGGCAAGCCACACGAGTTGGAGCCCTTGGAGAAGGTGGCCATTGCGGGCCGCTACAGTTTGAACCTGGAAGGCCGGGATCTGGTGCTCGAAATCAAGGACGGTGAGAAGGGCCCCCGCGGTCGCTGGTGGATGGCGGGCACCGCAGAAGAGGAAATCGATTCTTTGGCCGGCAAGGCCAAGGTGTCCATCGATGGCCGAGACATGGTTCTGCGTCTCATCGATGAAGAGCAGGGAACCTACCGTTTGGTGGGCAATGTCTACGAGGGAAGCCGCATCATTGACGGTCGCGGGGAGCGTCCTGACGGAGCGTGGATGGAGTGGGCGGCTTTGCGCCAGGAGGCAGGCGGGAAAGGCGGACCATCAGGGGAAGACAAAGGAGAAGATGCAGGCGGGGAGCCCGATGGGGAATCCGATGGTGACGCTGCTGCAGAAGAATCGACGGTGGAGCGCCGATGCTCTACCCCTTCAGTGCATATGGCCGTACGCAATTGCCCGACCAGGGCAGCTGGCATTTCGTCGGAGCGACTGTCTGGACTTGCGGGCCCGAGGGCAAGATTGAGGATGGAGAGGTCATCGTCCACAAGGGCCGCATCGCCGCCGTGGGCAAGACGTTGGACCCGGCCGCGGTATTCGGAAAGATGGTGCCTGAATTGATCCGAATCGATGCCAAGGGGAAGCACATCACACCGGGTATCCTGGACGAGCACACCCACATTGCCGCCAGCCGAGGCATCAATGAGGGCACCCAGGCCTCCAGCGCGGAGGTGAGCATCGGAACGGTCGTGAACAGCGAGGATGTGAATGTGTACCGACACCTCGCCGGAGGGGTCACGGCGGGTCAGATCCTGCACGGTTCGGCCAACCCGATTGGCGGCCAAAGCGGCATCATCAAGTTTCGCTGGGGCATGTCACCGGAGGAGATGAAGATCGAGGGGGCCGACCCTTTCATCAAGTTTGCCCTCGGTGAGAACGTGAAGCAGTCCAATTGGGGGGATTACCAGACGGTGCGCTTCCCACAGACCCGGATGGGCGTGGAGCAGGTTTACTACGACCACTTCCACCGTGCCCGCGAGTACGGCGAGGAATGGGACCGCTATGAGGCTGCGCGCAAGGCGACCCCCCGCCGCATCCTGCGCAAGGGAGGGGGTCCGATGAAGCCACGCCGGGACCTCGAGCTCGAGACGCTCCTGCAGATTCTGAACGCCGAGCGCTTCGTCACTTGCCACAGTTACCGCCAAGACGAGATCAACATGCTCATGCACGTCGCCGACTCCATGGGCTTCACCTTGAACACTTTCACGCACATCCTCGAGGGCTACAAGGTGGCCGACAAGATGGCCGAGCACGGCGCTGGAGGATCGAGTTTCAGCGATTGGTGGGCTTACAAATTCGAGGTGAAGGACGCCATTCCATACAACGGTGCGCTGCTGTGGGAGAACGGTGTGGTGACCGCATTCAATTCCGATGACCGTGAGATGGCCCGGCGACTGAACCAGGAGGCTGCGAAGGCCGTCAAGTACGGGGGTGTGCCGGAAGAGGAGGCGCTCAAGTTCGTGACGCTGAACCCGGCGAAGCTGCTCCACTTGGACCACCGCATGGGCTCGCTGGAAGCTGGAAAGGATGCCGACCTCGTGGTCTGGTCCGACCATCCGCTCTCCATCTACGCCCAGTGCGAGCAGACCTATGTCGATGGGCGTCGCCTCTTCGATCAGGAAGAGGACGTGGCCATGCGCGCCGCGATCCGCAGCGAAAGGGCACGCTTGATCCAGAAAATGCTGGACGCGCCTGGTGCCGACAAACGAAAGCCGATGGAGCGGATTCCGCCCCATTACCATTGTGACACCATGACCGAGGAGAACCGATGAGCCGTCCAACGAAAGAATTCCAAAACACCGAAGCCATGAAAGCTCCCTTTCTCTTCGCCCTTCTTGCGTTTGCCCTCGGCGCTGTGGCCCAGCCCAACCTGACGCCGGGCGCGCCCCAAACCGAACGCATCCTCGTCCTGGGCGGCACTGCCCATCTCGGAACGGGAGAGGCCATCGAAAATGCCGCCGTCGGGTTTGCGGACGGCTTCATCGACTTCGTGGGCAAGGCCCGCGACGTGGACCAGAAGCGCTATGATCGTGTGGTCGACGCGGAAGGCATGCATGTCTATCCTGGCTTCATCGCGCCCAACAGTACGCTCGGCCTCATGGAAGTGGCGGCGGTACGGGCGTCTCGGGATTACCAGGAGGTGGGTACGTTCAAGCCGAACGTCCGAAGCGTCATCGCCTACAACGCTGCGTCCGACATCACACCCACCGTGCGCACCAACGGTGTGCTGATGGGCCAGATTACACCCCGCGGCGGGGTCATCGGCGGCTCGAGCTCGGTGGTCCATTTCGATGCTTGGAATTGGGAGGACGCCATTGTGCGGGCCGACGATGGGATTCACCTGTACTGGCCTTCCACCCACCACAAGC
>JAURDB010000130.1 GCA_030828175.1 Flavobacteriales bacterium | reverse complement strand
AGGCCGCAGGCCGACGGGGAGCACGTGGCGGATTTCGCCTGGCGCGAAATCCGCGCGGTGGGCCGTTGATGGGCGGCCGAAGGTGGATGGTCGGTTGGGGCGTTGGGCGCGAGGGCGCGAGGGCGTGATAAATTGGGCGATGTGAAAACGGTGGGATGCTTTTTGATGCTGCTGTGCTGTGCTGTGGGCGGGAGCCTGGCGGCGCAGGAGGTGGAGGTGGTGTCTGCCGAGGTGCTGGCTGTGGCGGATTCGCTGGGGCCGGAGGCGGTCTGGTCGCGGTTTGAGGCGGGGGAGGCGGCGCCTCTGGGAGACGGGGTGTTCGGGTTTTCGAGCGATTGGCATTGGGTGCGGGTCGAGGTGTGCGGAGCGGAGGAGATGGTGCTGGATGTGCGCAATCCGCACATCGATCGGCTGATCGCCTGGCAGCTGGATGGTCAGGGGCGGCTGGTGAAGGTGGCGGACGCAGGCGATGACCTGCGGCCGACCGAGCGGACGCGGCCGAACCGGCGGCCGGTGGTGTCTCTTCGAGGCGGGCCCGGCGGGTGTGCGACGGTGCTGATGTCGGTGGACAAGCGGTTTGCGGCGGTGTCCATTCCGATCGTGGCGTTGACGGAAACGGAATTCATGCGCAAGGAGCGGCGCGCGGACGTGCTACACGGGGGCATTTTCGCGGTGATTCTGCTGGTGCTGGGCATCGGCGGGTTCATGTTCATTCGCTTGCGCGACCGGCGGTTTGCGTCGTATGCGCTTTACGCCGGGGTGCGTTGGGTGTACTTGTTCCTGGCGTCGGGCTATGCCAACATGACCTGGTTGGCGAACCACCCCGAGTGGACGAACCCCTTGCGGGTGGCCATCATCTTGCCCCTCGTGTTGAGCCTCGTGCATTTTGCGGGGGACTTTTTTGAACTGCGGCGGGTGCGCCCGCGCTGGGCGCGCTGGAACCGAGGGATGGTGGTCGGAATCGGCCTGGGGTTCTTGGCCCTGTTGGCGGCCCGAAACGGGTGGGGCATCGGGGTACCGGTTGTGCTTAGTATCATCTATTTCATGTTGGCGCTGAGTGCGGTGTACGTGATCGCCCTGACGGTGGGCATGGTGCGCATCGCGCCGGTGGCGGCGCGCTACTTTTCCTTGGCGTTCGGCCCGTCCACCATTCTCGGCGTGTGGTTGGTGCTCGAGGAATTGGGCTGGGTGTCCATACAGTATCCCTTGGTCAGCACCTTCATGTGGGTGTCGTTGGTGGAGACGTCGGTGCTGCTCTGGGGCGCGATGGTGCTGGTGATCTGGCAGATGGGGGAACAGCAGCGGCTCATGCTGAAGTTGGAAGAGGCCGAGGGCGAAAAGATGAAGGCCTATGTGGATGGGTTGGAAGAGGAGAAGCGGCGACTGGCCAGCGAATTGCACGACGATGTGTCCTCGGACCTCGCGTTGATTTCCTACCAGACCGGGAAAGACGCACCGGTGACCGAGTCGGTGCTGGAGGTGATGCGGAAGATCCGTCACCTGTCACAGGACCTGAATCCGGTGGGGGTCCTGGGCAAGCCGTTGTCGGAGAGCGTGCAGGAACTGGTGGACAGTTATGGGGTCTTGCCGATGGAGGTGCGGTTTGTCACCTCGGAGGCTCCGGCGTTGCAGGCGTTGGCCCCCCGCGTGCAGATCGAGTGCTACCGCATCGTGCAGGAAGCCTTGCGCAACGTGGCCAAGCACGCTGAGGCGGAGCGGGTCTTCATCCACCTCTTCTGCGATGAGGAGGAGGGGACGTTGAACCTGACGGTGGAGGACGACGGTGAGGGGTTCGATGTGGAAGCGCAGCAGGCTTCTGCCGACAAGAGCCAGGGCATCAACAACATGCAGGTGCGGGCTGCGGCCATCGGGGCCACGTTTGCGGTGGACAGCAGGCGTGGCGAGGGGACGTTACTTTCCCTCGTGTGTCCCCTCGATGGAGATGGAAAATAGCCCCTAGGGGCTATGTCGTGCCCTGTTGTGGATGGGGGGCGACATTTAAATTGCCCGCATGCCTTCTTCTGCTTCGCCAGGCGCTGTCAACCAGCGGGTCTACCTGTTGGAGGACCATGAGATGTTCCGGCTGGGGCTGCAGAGCATCATCGATGGTGCGGAAGGGTTTAGCGTGGTGGGCGGATCGGATTCGGTCATGAAGGCCTCCGCCGACATCCACAAATGCAAGCCGGACATCGTCTTGTGCGACCTTCAATTGCGGGGAGAGAGTGGGCTGCGTTTGATCCAGACGCTGCGCAAAATGGGGCCGCTCCCCCTGATCGCCGTGCTCACCAGCCACGACGATCCGCGGCTCGTGGCCCAGTGCAAGAAGGAAGGAGCCAACGCCTTCATCCGCAAGGACCAGCCGGTGATGGAGGTGTTGGAACAGCTGGGCAGGCTCGAGCCCGGCGGATGGATTCAACCCGCTTTCCAGCGCCAAGGGGACGTCCCGAAATCCGCCAAGGGGAAGCGCTCGGAATTTGCTGCGCTCTCTGCGCTGTCTCCCCGCGAGCTCGATTGCCTCAAGTGGTTGGCCACGGATTTGAAGGAGGAGGAAGTGGCGGAACGCCTGCACATCTCCGTCCACACGCTGAAGAACCACCGCAAGAGCATCTACAAGAAGCTCGGCTTTGAGACCAAAGTCGCCCTGGTGCGATTCTGTGAGGTAAACGGCCTCCGCGCGTCCATCAGCTGAGGCTGCCCGTTCGCCTGGTCCAAGGACTCACTCCCGATCGCCGAGGATGCGCTTTTCGACGCTGCCATCGGAGTAGATCAGGAAGACCATCTGCTCGGTGGCTCGCTCGACCTCTCGGCCGGTCACATCGATCATCTTCACGAGCTGGCGCTCGCCCGCGGCGGTCATCTCCTCCAGTCCGCTGACATCCTCCACGGTAACGGTGAACTCCGTGCGCTCTGAGAGGCAGGGGTTGATGGACGACATCTTCCAGTTGTAGTAGAAGTAGTAGTAGGTGAATTCGTTCTGGCCGGTGATGGTCGTCCCGGTGATGTTGGCCAGGGAGCCGATGGCGTAGGGGTAGTTCACGTCCGCGCCACTGTCCTCGCGCCACAGCAAGGGCTGGTCGTTTCCGGAGCGGATCTGGTAGCCGTCACCGGCGGGGATTTCCGCGTTGAGCAGGAACACATTCAATCCCGGGTCCAACTGTTGGGTCAGGGAGTGCAGGAAGTTGCCGGCGGCGTCGAGGATCTCGATGGTCTGCGGGCCGCCGCCTTCGGAATACACCTCTACGGATTCCAAAATCACGTCCTGGAACACGTCGAAGCGCATCCAGTAGTTGTTGTTGATGTGGAACTGGCCGTTTTCGAGGTCCGGTCCCGTCTTTCCTCCGGTTTGCTCGTATTCGCCGTTGGAATGGGCCGCCCAGACGGAGCCGTCGGCGCCCAGCAGGGGCAGGGTGTAGGAAGGACCGATGAAAAGTGGATTCGGCGTGAATTCGGACTCGTACCAGTGGGTGCCGCCTTCGCCGGTAAAGGTCACCGCCTCGGTGGTCTGGACCGCGCTCTGGGCCTCTGGAGCGGCCACATCAAAGCAGGAACCGTCGTCGATGGTGGCCACTTCGGAGAAGTTGCACGCTGAGGCGTCCATGCAGCCCACGCAATAGAGCTCCGTGCCTTCGCAATCGCCACATTCGTTGAAGCCCAGGCAGGAGCCGTTGTCCTCCTCGGCCGCCGGATCATAGTTGCAGGCGGACGGGTCGGTGCATCCGTAGGCCAGCATTTGTCCGGAGACCTGGACCAGGAAGAGGCCCTCGTTGATGTTGGTCACGGCGATCACGCCGGAGTCGAAGTAGGGGTAATTGGACCAGGTGCCGCTGAATTGGGGGGCGTCATCGGTGGGCTCCACGTCGAAATAGCCGATTTCCGCGAGGTTGCCGTTTTCGATGTCGGCGGCATTCAGGATGCGCAGGCCGGCGCGGTAATTCGATTGGTACACCAGCGTGTCGCGGATGTACAGGTTGTGGTCAATGGCGGTGGAGGTGGAGACGAAGGTTCCGATGACCTGCGGAGCGCTCAGGTCGCTGACATCCCAGATGAAAGAGGTCGTGTTGATGCCCAGGTTCATCTCGTCGAGCTCGTCATTGCTGATGAAGTAGCGGTGGTCCTCGGTGAGCCAGCCCTGGTGGGAGTAGCTCACGCCGGGATATCCCGTAGCGCTGATGAGGGTGGCGTCGGTCGGGTCGGTGACGTCCACGATGGTGACGGTGTTGCCATTGCAGCAAAAGGCCACTTCCTTGCCGGCGTAGTTGGCGTCGGGGCCGATGTATGAAACCACCTGGGCGTCGTGGGTGGAGCCGTCATCGGCAAAGTCCCCGATGAGGGTGGGGTTGAGCGGTTCGCTGATGTCCAGGATGTGCAATCCGCCGGCAAACGTGTTGGTTCCGACTCCGTAGGCGCGGCCTGTGCTTTCGTTGATGACGATGTTGTGTGCGTTGCCCCATCCTTCGTAGACCGCGTCGGGCTGTATGGTTACGGGAGGATTGGTGATGTTGCCGAGTTGGGTCAGGTCCACCACTTGCATGCCGTGTCCGCCGGCTTCAGAAACGATGAAGGCGTGGTTGTCGTAGACCTTGAC